>DASYKL010000714.1:0-4907 GCA_035995405.1 Chloroflexota bacterium | reverse complement strand
GTACGTGGCCGTTGAGAAGGCCATGACCGGGGTGGCGACGGCGTTCGCGGCGACGCCGCAGCAGGCTGGTCAGGTGGTTCAGGCGCTGGCGGCGCTCGATGCGGAGCACCAGGCGTTTATCACAGGGCAGCCGGCGAGTTCTGCGGGGGTGAGTTCTGCGGCGCCGGCGAGCGGGGTGACAGCAGCGAACGGGGCGACGGCGCCAAACTCGGCGAGTGGTTCAGCCGGCACAACTGGTGGGCCGACCACTATGGCCGGGGTCGTCGGCTTGTTGACGGACGCTCAAGCGGCACTTGGGCGCGGCGATTACGCCACCGCGACCGCTCGACTGAAGACCTTCGAGACCAGCTGGCTCGATGTCGAAGGCGAAGTCAAGACCCGCTCCGCGGACGATTATCGACAGACCGAAACGGATATGGCCCTTGCGGAGAGCCTGGCCGCGCAGCAGTCACCGCAGGCGGGCAACGTTATCTCGCGCATGGTCGGCCGCTTGCAGTCCTACACCCAGGCCCAGCAGCAATACGGCGTGTTCGACGCGACGATCATCTTGCTGCGCGAAGGCCTCGAGGCCTTGCTGGTCATCGTCGCGCTCTCCGCGTTCCTGAAACGATCGGGCAATCGCGCGGGCGAAGGCTGGCTGTGGTCGGGCGCTGTGGCGGGCTTGTTGCTGAGCATCGCGCTCGGTTTGGCAATCCAGGCGTTCTTCGGCGCCATTATCAACCCGAGCAATCGCGAGATCATGGAAGGCTCCATCGGCCTGATCGCCGCGGCGATGCTCGTTTACGTCAGCTACTGGCTCCACAGCAAAGCCAGTCTCGGTGGCTGGCAGAGCTATATCAGCACGCAGACGCGCCACGCGATCGGCGGCGGGCGCATGGTTGGCCTCGGCGTGCTGGCGTTCCTGGCGGTGTTCCGCGAAGGCGCGGAGACGGCGCTCTTCTACCTTGGCATGGCCTCCAACATCGCCAATACCGACCTGCTCATCGGACTGGGGCTCGGCTTCGTAATCCTGGCAGTACTGGGCGTACTGATGGTGGTCGTCGGCATGCGGATCCCGATGCGACCGTTCTTCACGGTCGCCAGCTTGCTGGTGTTCTACCTGTGCTTCAAGTTTGTCGGCATGGGTCTACACGGGTTGCAAGTGGCGGGGGTGGTCCCGAGCGGCAGCGCGGCGTACTTGCCGTCGCTTGACGTGATCGGGCTGTATCCGACCTGGCCGACGACGATCGCTCAGCTGATCCTGCTCGGCGGCGGATTGTGGGTTTTGCTGCGCGATCGGATCGGCAGCCGCCCGGCGCGTGGTGCCAAGGCAGCCGTGCTTGCTCCGTCGTCTCGCTAGTCAGGCGGGCTCATGAAGGGAGCACTGGCGGCGGCCGTGGGCGCGGCCAGCCTCTTTATTGGCGCGTGCGGCGGGGGGACAACTGCCGCGCCGACGGCCACCCCGCCGACGGCGGCCCAGGCTGCTGCGCCACGGGCGACCACGGGTGCTGGGCCGGTGACGGCGCCGCCAGCACCGGTCACGACCAGCGGCCGCACCGAAGTCGGGCTGGTCGCAGCGCCGCGCAACCGGCTCGTGGAGACGCTCGCAGCGGTGCAGCGGGGCGATTTTGCTGGCGCGCGAGCCGCACTCGACCTGTATGACGGTGAGTGGAACGGTATCGAGGTGTACGTCAATACGCGGTCGCGGGCGCTCTACGGCGAAATCGAATCGCATTACCAGGCGGACGTGTCCGCGGCGCTCGACGCGGCGCAGCCGGATGCGCCTCAGATCACGTCGCTGCTGCAGTCGATGATTGGCCAGTACGACGAGGCGATCAGACTCTCGGATAGCGGCCCGCCGCTGCACCGGCTGTTCGACGATGTGGCCACCGTGCGCACTGTGCGGGCGCCGCTGCGGCGAGTCTCGCCGGCGTTGAAGGCGGGTGACCTGTCTCGGGCGAAGAGCAATTTTGCCGCGTTCAAGGGACACTGGAGTGAGGCTCAGCCGTTGATCGCGGCGCGCTCGGCTGACGTGGCGCAGCAGACGCAGGCGGCACTCGACGCGGCGGATCGGTCGCTGGCGGTGGATGGGGCGAATGCCGCGGCCACCGCGGAGCTGGTGGATGCCTTGATGGCTCGCTACAACGGGGGAGTGAACGCGCTGAACGCGGCAGCGCGGAATGCGGACGTGGGCAAAACGGCATTCGCGGCGGAGGATGTGCAAGCCGCGGCGCTGGTGGGCGCTATCGAGCGCGAGGTGCGTGCGAGTTTGAGCCCGCTGTCGGGTGGCGATCGGGCCGCGGCGAGCAACGCGGCTCGGCGTGCGGCTGGAGCGCGGTTTGAGGCGGCGGCGTCGACTCTTGCGGCTAAGGGTGGCGCGGACGCTGGCGTGAAGAAGGCGTTGGACGAGTACGTGGCGGCGGTGGATGGGCTTGCGGACGTCGGCCAGGCGCGGACCGCGGGGCAGGCGGCCCTGGACGCGGTGCTGGTGGGCCAGCAGACGGTGGCGGGTCAATTCTGGACCGAACCAGGGTTTCAGACGGCGTACGCCGCGGCGTTAGATGGGCTCTAGGTCGACGTAACGATCGACCGTCAGTGCCCGCAAGGTCGCTCGAGCGACGCGTCGAGCGTGTGGTGCCGGTCGCGTCGACCGAGCTCGACTCGCTGTTGCGGGGCCAGGGGCTTCGTGGGTTTGATCCGGGCCGGGCTGGCGTGGTGGCTGTTGCGGGGGCCGGGGTTTCCTCAGTGTGATCCGGGCTGGCGTGGTGGCGCTGACTCCGGACGGCCGACTGGCCGTGAGCGGCAGTGGGACGCCGCAAGTTACGAACGCCGTCAGGCGTCGTCAGTGTCCAGCGCGACGGCCATGGCGAAGAGTGATTCGAGGTCAGCCGCGGACGCGGTTGAGGCGAACCAGGTCAGGTTGTGGGCGCGCCGTTCGGCGGTCCAGCCATCACGGTCGGGGTCTGCGATGCGGCGGATTGCGCGGTCGAGGTACCAGACTGCCGCGTCAGCGGCGAAGCGGGCGTAGTCGGCCGAGACGTCGATGCGGAATTCGGGCAGCAGCGTCGCCGCGGCGGTGATAGCGTCGAGGATCACCCCGCCGCTGCCCTCAGCAGTTGAGACGTTAGGTACCAGCGACTCCCGTTCGGCGACTGATGATTCGCCTGCGGCGGAGGGCGTGGCGGCCTCGGCGAACGGTTTCAGCGACTGCCGTTCGGCGGAGGCGGCGTCTTCTTGAGTGGCGGCGAGGCGGGTCCAGGCGTTGGTCAGGATGTCGCGGGCGACCGCTCGGTCGGCTTCGCTCATCGAGTGGATCGGCGGCTCGGAGCTGGCGTTGGTCGGGTCCATGCGTAGACGGAATCAGTACAGCTCGGCGGGGTTGAACTTCTCGCGCCAGAGCGTTTCTAGGGTTGCCAGGTCGCTCGCAATTTCAACGGGCGTGGCTTGCGGACGTATCTCCAGCTCCTCGAGGACCTCGAGCTCGAACGAATCGAGACCGTCGGTGGCGATGGCTTCGTGGAGGCGTTTGTCGAGGACGCTCGACGAGCCTGTCGATCGGGCGAACTCGAGCTTGCCGCGCATGCTGCCGAGATTCATCGTCGAGCCCACCAACACCTTGCCCGCCAGGCGATTGCGGATACCGTAAATGCCCGCGGCCGGGCCTGCTTGCTTGTAGCCAGCGAGCAATTCGCGGCGGCGGGTTTTATCAGTGGTCATCGCGGTATGCATAGTGGCACGGTCGCGGCCGTCGGGGCCGAGATTGCCGTGAGATCGGGCTTCCGGTCTTGACCGATGACCTCGTGTACGTCGTATGGTCAGGCCAGACATGCTGACGGGCTTGCGGCAGCGCAACGAATGGCTGTTTTTCGGCATCCTGCCCAGGGCTGACCCGCCGCTGGCGGCCGCATGGTGGGCGATCCTGTTCCTGCGCGGCATCCTGCCCGCTCTGTTCGGCGTGGCCATGGGCCGCCTGGTCAGCGCCGTGCAGCGTGGCGACGACCTGTCGCTGTCGCTCGGCTTTGTCGGCGTCGTCTTCATCCTCTTACAGGTGCTCAGTCCGCTGCACCAGACGGTCGGCGCGAATCTCGGAGATCGGGTCGCGGCGTGGTTGTACGACCGCCTCACCGAGATGATCGTGCGGGCGCCAGGAATGGGCCATCTCGAGGATCCGGCCCTGACCAGCGACCTGACCGTCGCCCGTGATTTCGATACGGGTGCGACCGGGCCACCGCTGTCGATGTCGATGGACTTCATCGCGTCCGGTTTGGTCGAGTTGTTGGGCGGCTTGGCGTCAGCAATAGTGCTGTTCGCGTTCAGTTGGTGGGCGCCGATTCTGCTCGCGGGGGCCTGGCTGGCGACGCACTGGCTGTTGCGCGAAAGTGCCGTCTGGCGCGACCGCAATACCGAGGAAGTTCGCGCTGCCCAGCGCGACGCGGAGTACGCCTATCGCCTGGCGGTTGATCCACCGGCGTCGAAAGAGCTGCGCATGTTCGGTCTGGTCGCTTGGACGATCGACCGCTTCGTCGCCCGGCGGACGCGTTTGCACGAGCTGCAATACGCCGCCACCCGACTGCGCGAGCGGCCGGTGGTGTGGAGTCTGCTGCTGGTCGCGGCGGCCAACATCGTGGTGTTCTGGGCCCTGGCTAATGCCGCGGCGACCGGTGTGCTCGACCTGGGTGGGCTGGTGACGTTCGCGCAGAGTGCCGTCGGGACATCAATGATCGCGTTCGGCGGACTGAACTGGGCACTCGACGGCGCCGCCGCTCCGGCCGCTGCTGTGCTCAGACTCGACCGAAAAATGGCCCACGTGGGGGCGCTCGCGTCTGGCGAACGATCCGCCGCCGGATTTCCAGCGCGCGAGGTTCGTTTCCGTGATGTGACGTTCGCCTATCCCGCCAGCGACGGACAGCCGGTGCTGCGGGGGTTTG
>DASYKL010000713.1:0-5070 GCA_035995405.1 Chloroflexota bacterium | reverse complement strand
GGGTGTGTTGGGATGGGCGACGATCAGCTCGCGGAGAGACAGCTCGCCGAGCAGCCGTTCACCTTCATCCACCACGTACACGTAGTAGACGTTGTCCATTTCGGCTGCCTGACGGCGGACCAGCCGGATCGCTTCCTCGGCGGTCACCGTCGGCGGGACCGTCACCATCTCGTTGGTCATGAGCCCTCCAGCAGTGTCATCTTCGTACGTCAGCAGCTCGCGAACATCGTCGGCTTCCTCGGTCTCCATGCGACTCAAGAGATCCCGCGCTCGTTCCGGCTCGAGGTCGCCCAGAATGTCGGCCGCGTCGTCTGGCTCCATCTCCTCGAGGATGTCGGCGGCACGTTCGGGCTCCATACCGCGGATGAGCACCCGTTGCAGGTCCGGATTGACTTCGCCGAGGGCTTCCGCGGCTGCTTCGTCATCCAACGTGTCGAGCACATCCTGAACGTGGTGCTGGTCCAGCTGGGAGATGATCTGGGCGATGTCGGATGGATGGAGCTTGGCCAGATCCTCGTGCGAGACTTTCAGTTTCACACCGGCGGTTCCCGACTCCACCGGTTCGATGGCTTCCCAGGGGATTGCTTTGGGGATCAGCCGCACCCCGAGCGCGCCGAGCACGCGACCGGCGCCCAGGCGGCGGAGCAGGCCTGCCGTGGAGATATCGACGCCGACAAGCCGGTAGCTGCCATCGGTCATCGACGGGGCGAACTGCAGATCGTTGACCCGCACCACGCGGATGCCATTGACGTCGATGATCTGGTGATCGAGCACCTGCTTGGCGAGCGACAGCTCATGCGGCGGCGGATCGAAGACGGGCGTGTTAGCGAACGTGGTGGAGAGGCTCAGGCCACCGCCGTCGGCGACGCGGATGGCCGACCAGGGCACGGTTCGCCGGTCACCTTTGGTGGGTTTGAGCGCCAGGGCGTCGACGGCCGGGTAATCGGCGTCGGCGAGGACCAGCAGATCGGCGACTTTGGCGACGATACGGCCCTCCGGGTCGCGGACGGGCGCACCGATGAGCTCACTGATGTACTGCACGGGGCGACCTCCCTGGACAACAAGAACGGGTGCTCCCTGGCTGGAAGCACCCGTCAGTAGCCGCGCGGCGTCAGTGAGACGACGGAGCGGCTAGGCGAGTCCTACCAGGTGCGGCAGCACCGAGGCGTGCGGATTGTGGGGTTGGGTACTCGGAGGTTCTGAAGACATGCGATGGCGCAGCCTGCGCCGCTCAACAGGATAGCCGCCGGCCCTTCCCGCCCGCCACTTTATTCGATAGACTTCTAATTAGATGTCTGTCGAAACGAACCTGTCTGCGCCGCTGCTGCTCGACTTCTTCAAAGCCCTCGCCGACGAAAGCCGTCTCCGTCTTGTCGGTCTACTGGCTATCTCCGAGCGCTCCGTCGATGAGCTCGCCACGTTGCTCGAGCTACGTGCGCCGACCGTGTCGCACCACCTCAAGCGGCTCAAAGCGCTCGACCTGGTCAGCATGCGCGCTCAAGGGACCAGCCACGTGTATCGCCTCAACATTGATGCCTTGCATGCCCTGTCGCGCGAGGCGCTGTCAGTGGAGACCCTCGGCGCCGCCGCCGTGGCGCCGGCCGTGTCTGCGGTAGGCGCCGATGCCTGGGACCGCAAAGTGTTGCGTGATTTTCTGATCGCTGAAACGCTCAAGGAGATCCCGGCCAGTCGCAAGAAACGCGACGTGGTGCTGCGTTGGCTGGTTGAACGGTTTGCAAATGATCGGCGCTACACGGAAAAAGAGGTCAACGCGGTGCTCGTGCGGCACCATCCGGATGTCGCCACACTGCGCCGCGAGCTAGTCGGCGCGAACCTCATGCAGCGCGCCAACAACGTCTACTGGCGGGTCTGAGCCGCCGCCTTGACGACGGGCCAGCGGCGGGGCACTATGGCGCCCTAGTTCGCGCTGAAGGGAGTGTTCACTCATGCCCGATAAGGGACCAGGTAGCAAAGGCGGCGCCAAGAAGCCTAAGGGCGGCAAGGCTGCCACACCCGCGAGCAAGAATGGCAAGAAGTAGGGGGCGAAAGCCCCCTTTTTTGCGCCCGCCAACGGACGCGCCCCCCTCTCGTCAATACCTTTGGCCCCTCAGCTCATCCGCTCGCTGGCCGATAGTCACCACAGAACTCAATCTCAGCCTTGCGAGAGACTCACGGGATGAACGCTTACCAGACTTATCGCCAGACGCAAACCCAGACCGCCGCCCCGGCCGAGCTGGTCGTGATGCTGTATCGGGGCGCAGCGCGTTTTGTCGCGAGCGCCGTCGAAGGCATCGAGGCCAATGACGTACAGGCGGCTCATGTGCCTCTGGTCAAAGCGCAGGCGTGCATCACCGAGCTGCTCGAGACACTCGACGTCGAGCGCGGCGGCGAAATCGGCCAGAACCTGGTCCGTATCTACGAGTACATGAATTTCCGTCTGGTCGAAGCCAACCTGCGCAAAGATGCCGAGCCGGCTCGCGAAGTCGAGCACTTGCTGCGCGAGCTGCTGCCCGCCTGGGAGCAAGCCGCACGAGAAGTTCGGACCACGCCCGCTGTCCCGCAGCTCGCCTTGCAGGCCTGACGCGCGTTCATTCAGGTTCTGGTTGAGCCGGCCGATGATTGTGCTAACGAGCACCCATGCACCATGTCGGACCTACTCCACGTCACGCCCGTACCACCCGTCGGTGGCTTGGCGCCCGTGTTGCCTGTTCGCCCCGAGCGTCCCGCGGGGGCTCCAGCCGAGCACAGGCCGGCGCCCGATGACAACAGCGTCGCGGCCAGAACTGCTGGCAACCTGCGCGCAGCCTACGCTCAGTTCATCGTCAACGCGGACACGCACGAGGTCATCATTCGCGTCAAAGATGCGAACACCGACGAGATCCTCAGCGAGTTTCCGTCCAAAGACATGCAGGCCATGATGCGGGCGATGAAGGACTACGCCGATACTCTGGCCCGCCACCGCGCGGCGATGCACTCGACGGACGCGGCTCTCTGACCATGGCGACCATGACCCGACGGCGTTTCGTGCTGCTTTCCACGGTTGCCCTGATCGGCGCCGCGTGCGCCTCGCCGGCTGAGACTGGCTTGCGTGGCAGCGGTACGGTGCTCCGCCCGCGAGAGACACCAGAAGCGAGCCAGCCGTACGGTCCGGCCCAGGAGCCGACTGCGATCGTGAGTGGGCTGCCGACGCTGGTGCCGACACCAATGATCGAGTCGGAACCAATCGTCGCGACCGATGCACTGCCGACCGCGCCTGGTGGCTCGACCGATGCAGAGATGCATGTCGTGCCGGTGCTGTCTGGTAAGCCGCCGATCGTCTCGACGCTGCCGGCGCGTCGGGTGATCATCCCGACCATCGGGCTGGACACCAAAGTGATTCAGCTGGGGACCAAGCTCGACCGCCGCGGTCAGATCGCCTGGGAGACAGCGCCGTTCGCGGTCGGCCAACACAAGGGCCTGGCTGGCCCAGGCCAGAACGGCAACATGATCCTGTCTGGCCACATCTCGTCACCGAACGAAGGCAGCATTTTCCACCACCTGCCCGACCTGCAAGTCGGCCAGGGTGTGATCGTCGGCACCGACGAACGCCAGTACCTGTACCGCGTGGTCGACGTGAAGACCGTCACCCCCGATCAGATCGAAGTCCTCGATCAGACGCCTGACCCCACGGCAACGCTCATCACTTGTGTCCCTGACGGAATTTACAGTCACCGCCTGGTCGTCACCGCCCGCCTCGTCTAACCCGGTACTTTCGCCCAACTGAATCGGGACCCGCAGGTCTAAGGAAAACGCGATTTCTGCCGCACACTGCTGCCACCAAGGCAACGGAAGAAAGCAGGAACGCGAACGTGGGTCTTTTCAGCAGCATGCGCATCTCGGGTTCGGCCCTCACTGCCCAGCGGCTGCGTATGGACGTGATCGCGGGCAACATCGCGAACGCCGACACGACGCGGGTCAACGGCCAGCGTCAAGCGTTCCAGCGCCAGCAGGTTGTCTTCCAACCCCTCCAGGCGGCGCCAAACTCGTCAGGCGAAGGCCTGCAAGTCGCGGCCGTCGTGCGCGACCAGTCAGCTGGCCGGCAGGTCTACGACCCGGCCAATGCAGACGCCGATCCGAATACCGGGATGGTTGCCTATCCCAACGTCGATACCACGACGGAGATGACCGACATGCTGTCGGCCAGTCGGGCCTACGAGGCCAACGTGACCGTGCTCAATTCGATCAAGCAGATGGCCCAACGGTCGATCGACCTTGGTCGCGCCTGATCCCCGGAAGGTTTTTAACTCACATGCCCATCAGCAGCATTGGCGGCGGACTGTCGCCGCTCACCACAGGCCTTCCGTCTGCCAGCCCGGCCAAGGCAGCCGGTGCCGACTTCGGTTCGGCGCTCAAAGACGCGGTTGGCGCGCTCGACCAGCTCGGCAAGAAAGCCGACGCATCGTCCCTGGCTCTGGCCAAGGGCGAACCGATCGACGTTCACGAGGTCATGCTCAACACCGAGCAAGCCAGCCTTGGCTTTTCGATGGCCTTGCAGGTTCGAAACAAGCTGGTGGACGCCTACCAGGAAGTCATGCGGATGAGCGTCTGACCGCCTGATGGAAGCGCTGCAGCCCGTCCTTCAACCTGTTCTCCGCGTTTGGCGAGGCCTCAGCCGGCCTCAACAGATCGGCCTCGGCGTCGTGCTTGCCGCGCTTGTCGGCCTGCTCGCCCTCGTCGGCACGGTCGGTCGTGGCGCTGATTCGGCCGTCGCGTTTTCTGGTCTCAGCCAGGACGACATGGCCGCGGTGGTCACCAAACTCAAGGACGCCAAAATCCCCTACGAGCTTGCCGATGGCGGGGTGATCCGCGTCGCGACGGCGCAGGTGCAGGATGCCCGGCTGGCGACCGTCGGCCTGGGCTTGAATGGTAAGCCAGCGACGGGCAGCGGGTTCGAGCTCTTCAATACACCGTCGTTCGGCCAGACCGAGTTCACCCAGAAAGTGAACTATCAGCGGGCGCTGGAAAACGAATTGGCACGCAGCATCGATCAGATGGACGCGGTCGAATCGTCGCGCGTGCACCTGGTGATGC
>DASYKL010000712.1:0-5036 GCA_035995405.1 Chloroflexota bacterium | reverse complement strand
CACAATGGCCATAACGGCGTGGACGAGCCCAGGTCCAAGCGCAGCGACGACCGCCATGGCCAGCAGGATCGTCGGAACGGCGAAGACCAGGTCTGCCGCGCGCATGACGACTTCATCAACCCAACCACCAAGATAGGCGGCCAGAGCGCCGAGTGTGCCGCCGATGAGAAAGGCCAGGACGACGAGGAGGAAGGCGAGCGGTATCGACACGCGCGCACCCCAGATGACACGGCTCAGCACGTCGCGGCCAAGCTCGTCAGTGCCGAACAGGTGCTCGAGCGAGGGCGCCTGATACAAACTCCCGATCTGGTCGAGCGGATCGAACGGTGCGAGCCACGGTGCGAGCGCGGCGATGACGAGCCAGACACCGGCCAGGACAATACCCATCAGCGCGAGCGGCTGGAACCAGGCCGATGGCACCTGGCGGAACAGGCGCAAGCGGAGAGGCATCGTGAGCACGCTCATGTGAGTCGCACCCGCGGATCGATCATGCCGTACAGGATGTCGACCACCAGGTTGGCCAGAATGTAGACCAGCGCCACGAACAGCATCACCCCGACAATCGAGGGCAAGTCCAGTGTGGTCGCGCTGCGGAACGAATACTGTCCGATGCCGGGCCACGAAAAGATGTTTTCGACCAGCACCGTGCCGGTCATGACATTGCCGAATGCCAGGCCGATGACCGTGATCACCGGTGGCGACGCCGCCCGCAAGATGTGGCCAAGAATGACCGCACGCTCCGGTAGCCCTTTGGCGCGGGCCGTGCGGACGTAATCGTTTTCCAGTACTTCGAGCACTGCCGACCTCGTGAAACGGGTGAAGAGGCCCATGTTTGACGCGGCGAGCACGCACGCCGGCAGGATCAGGTGGGACAACGCGTTGGTGAGCGTGTCCATGCGGCCGCTCAAAAGCGCATCGAGGGTGTACATGCCGGTGACGGACGGCGGACGTGCCACGCCTGGATCGAGTCGGCCGCTGCCGGGGATCAGATTCAATTGATAGAAGAAGACATACAGGGACACGAGCGCCAGCCAGAAGGACGGCATGGACATACCCGCCAGCGACACGACGCGCAGGATCTGATCGGTCAGCTTGTTGCGTCGGAGTGCAGCGAGCACACCCAGGCCGACGCCCAGCACCGCGGATAGAACGATCGACGTGACGGCCAGCTCGGCGGTGGCCGGGATGTATTCACCGAGGTCAGCGCGGACCGGTCGACGACTCTGTTCGGACTCGCCCATATCGCCGTGGAGCAAATTCGAGACGTAGACGACGTATTGCACCGGCAATGGCTTATCCAGGCCGTAGCGCTCCCGAAAAATCTGGACAGCGACCGGGTCGGACCCCGCCCGCTGGCCGAGATTGGCCTCAGCCGGATCCTCCGGTACCAGGTGGGTCAGGACGAACGCGATCATGGTCACGCCCAGGCTGAGCAGCACCAGCGCCACCAACCGCCGTCCGACGAAGAACAGCAGCGGGTGACGCGAGCGCGCGCTGGCCAGGCCGCGACCGAGTCGCTCAGTTCGTCCCGATGGCCGCGAAATCGATGTACCAGACGGGGCTGTACGCGACATTCGTCAGGTTCTTGGTGGTCACGACAGCGCCGCCTGGATTGATGAGCGGAAAGATCGGGCTGTCCTGGTTGAGCTGTGTCTGGATGTCGCGATACATCTTGGCCCGCGTATCGTTGTCCGCGGTTGCGCCGGCTTTGTTGCCCAGTTCCACCAGCGTTGGCGCAGCTTCGACTAACCAACCGGCACGCTTGCCGACCAGCTGACCGGGCATGAACGCGAGGTAATTGTTCGGATCGGGATAGTCGGGCGCCCAGCCGAACAGGCCCATCTGCAATTTGCCGCCACGGTAGTTCGGCGTCGCGATGGCGCTCGGCTGACCGTTGAGCGTGACGTTGATGCCGACCTCGGCCAGGTTGGCCTGGATCTTGGCAGCGAGAGCTTCGGTCTGCCCCGTGGACGTCGTCTGATAATCCAACTGGATCGCCGGACTTCCGAGACCAGAGGCTGAAAGCTCAGACTTGGCTTTGGCGAGATCGCGTTTGACGGCCGAGGTCAGCGGCAGCGCGCCAAGGAATTGCGGCGGCACGACACCGGGTGCCTGCGCGGCGCCGGCACCGGCGACTTTCACCAGCGCGTCGTAATCAATCCCATAGCGGACCGCCTGCTGGAAATGCGCGTTGGCGCCGAACGGCAATACCTCGGGGTTCACGTTGACATACAGGAACGTCAGGTTCGGCGACGTGAAAGCGTTGACGTTCAGCTTGTCGTTGCCCTTCAAGCTCTGGGCCTGATCGCCCGACAGACTGAGGACGACTTCGTCGGTGGAGCGCTGGACCTCGATCAACTGTGTCGCCGCGGCGACGTCGCGCAGGACCACGTTCTGGAAGGTCGGCTTGTTGGGGCCCCAGTAGTTTGGATTGGCCTTCATTTCGACCTGCGACGTGGAGATGCCGGACATGACGTAGGGGCCGCTGCCAGCGGACGCCGTTTGCAGATACGACTCCGCCGTATCCGTCTTTTCAGCGCCAGGCTGGTCGCTGCCGCCGTGGGCTTTGAGCACCGTTGAGTTGGTGACGCCGAGCGCTGGATTGGTGACAATGAACGGAATTGCCGGATTGGGATCTTTTGTCTCGATGACAAAGGTGTAGTCGTCTGGCGCGGACACGCCGGTGACGCCCTCGAGCAAATAGATGGGTGTGTCGTGCAGGTTCAGCAGACGGTTGTAGGAAAACGCGACGTCGCCTGCTTTAAGCGGCGTGCCGTCGGAGAACTTCACGTCTTTGCGCAGCTTGAAGGTGAACGTTCGCGCGTCTGGCGACGAGGTGTACGACTCCGCGACGAGCGGTTTGGGCGCCGAGTTGTCGCCAACCCCGAAGGTCAGCAGCGTGTCGTACACAGCGTGGAAGAACGGGTCCGCCTGGAAGTCGACACCACCGCGGGCCGGATCGGTGTCCTTCGTGGTGAAGGTGTACGAGTTGGCGACGACGAGCGTGCGGCCGGCGGTGCTGGGCGCGGCGGCTGCCGGCGCGGCAGTAGCTGGCGCGGCGGCTGCCGGCGCGGCAGTGGTCGGCTTGGCGGCAGCGGCAGGTGCGGTAGTGCTGGCGGCGCTAGTCGTGGGCGCACTGGTTGGGGCGCTGGCCGGCGGAGCGGCTGGAGCGCAGGCGGTCGAAGCGGCAAGCGCCGCGGCGCCCAGGAGCGCCTGGATGTGTAGCTTGCGTTGCGGACGATGCACGAGGAGCCCTCCGTTGATGGGTACGTTGATGGGTATTACCGACACCCGAAGATATTTCTTCTTGCCACCTGTATCCCTGGGCGGGAACAGTACACGCATCGTCCGTTAGCGCACAATAGGCCAACGCTCACCCTCACCCAGGAGCCCCGGCTTGACTCTGTCCACGATCAACGTCCTCATCGCTTCGCCTTTCGTGCCCGAGCTGATCGACCGCATGAAGCGTGTCGACCCACGCTTCGAGGTGACCTACCGCCCCGACATGCTCGGGACGCCGCGCTATCAAGGCGACCATTTCCCGCCCTTCCAAAGAACGCCTGAACAGGCTGCTGAGTGGGCCGCTTTGCTCAGCCAGGCAGAAGTCATGTTCGACGTCGATCAACCGAGCCAGCTCAACTTCCCATCGCGCGTGCCCAAGCTGAAATGGCTCCAGACCAGCAGCTCGGGTATCGGCGAGCTGATGCACAAGATGGGCATGGCTGACAGCTCGATCCAGGTCACCAACGCGGCCGGCATCCATGCCGTACCGCTGGCCGAGTTCGTGCTGTTCGGGATGCTCTATTTCGCCAAGACGTGGCCGCGCCTGGCCGCCGAACAACGCGCCCACCATTGGGAGCGCTGCACGATCGACACGCTGACGGGCAAAACGCTCGGCATTGTTGGCCTGGGCAACGTCGGCCGCGAAGTCGCCCGCCTGGCTCATCCCTTCGGCATGCGCGTGCTTGGCGTGCGGCGCACCAGTCCTGACGGCGGCGAGGGCCGCCCTGCCGGGTCAGACGTCGACGCGCTGTATGGCCCGTCAGGCCTGACGACGGTCCTGCGGGCAAGCGATTATCTCGCGCTCTGTCTGCCGCAGACCGCCGAAACGATCGGACTGCTGGGTGATGCCGAACTGCGCTCCATGAAACCGAGCGCCGTCCTGATCAATATTGCGCGTGGGTCGGTGGTCGACGAGGCGCCGTTCATCGCTGCGCTGCAGCACGGTCGGCTCGCCGGCGCGGCCCTGGATGTCGCGGCCAAGGAGCCGCTGCCGGCAGACAGTCCGCTGTGGGACATGCCGAACGTCATCATCACACCGCACAGCATGAGCACGGCGGCGGACGAGAACGAGCGCTTGACGACGCTCTTTTGCGACAACCTGCGGCGCTACGCCGCTGGCGAGCCGTTGCGCAATCGCTTCGAGCTCGCGCGCGGATACTGAGTCGTTTCGCGCCGCTGCGACGGGTGCATTGGCTGGCTGTGCCGTGTCCCACGCCGCCGCGCGTAGCGACCCGCTGCACCGAGCCCGGGTCAGCCGCTCTTCTTCCCCCGTACACTGCCGCTCTGGGTGGCGCCATTGTTTCGCTTCTCAGGAGTTCTGCTGGCCGCGGGCTGTGTCGTCTTCATCGTCGGCATCGCGTTCTACGCGGTGTTGCCGCGTGAGCTGGGTGCGCCCGCCGCGGAGGCCAGTTACGCCGATGCACGTAACGAGGCAGCCCGTCTGGGTCCAGAAATGGAACGTGCTGGCCGGTTCATCTACCTGGGCGACTTGTTGATCGCGGCCGCCGCCCTGGCCTTGCTGCCGCCAAGGCGCTTGGGTGCGTCGGATGTCGAACGTGTCGGCTGGTCGCTCGTCTTTGTCAGCTTCATGCCCGCGATCGTGTTCGATTCGCTGTTTGGGTCGGCCTTGCCGAGACTCGCCGTCGCCCCGCCCGAGGCCTTTCCCGCCTTCAAGTCGTGGTTCGACTTGCAGTTCGCGGTCGGCAATATCCCGTTTGGCATCGGAGCCATCGGCGTGTTTGTTGCCGACGCCC
>DASYKL010000711.1:0-9013 GCA_035995405.1 Chloroflexota bacterium | reverse complement strand
GGTTGTCCTTGGTCCGTACGCGGTGCAGGAGTTCGCGACCGACTCACGGGCTATCTTTACCGCCGTGGATACGTATTACCAGGGCAAGCCGCGCATCCCACGCGTTGAGATTGTGGCCAACCAGCAGCCAGCGGTTGCCTTCGACGCGCTGAAAAGCGGCCGAGCGAACTGGATTCATGCGCTGCCGCCGTCGCTGTACCAGCAAGCGCGCGCCGATCCGACGCTCGACCTCAAAGAATGGACGGCGGCCAACGCGACGTACCGCACGCTGGAGTTCAACGTGACGCGGCCGTTTCTGTCGGACAAACGGGTGCGGCAAGCGTTGGCGTACGCGATCAATCGGGCCGATTTGCTGAACACGGCGGAGCAGGGTCTGGCGGTGCCGCAGTACGGCTTCGTCCAGCCGACGAATCAGCGCTGGCTCAACCCATCGTTGGTGACGTACGACTTCGACCTGCCCAAAGCCCGGCAATTGCTGACTGACGCTGGGTATCGGCTGCAGAACAACAAGCTTGTCGACAAGGACGGCCAGCCCATCAAGCTGCAGGTGTTCTTTCCGACGTCGAGCGCGCCGCGGGCGACTATCGCCACGTCATTGCAGCAGCAGTACAAGCCGCTCGGCATCGAGGTCGAGCTCAAAGGCTTGGATTTCGCGGCGTATACGGAGCAGGTCCAGAATCGGCGCGATTTTGACATCTCGCTGGCTGCATATGGTGGCGGATCGTTGGATCCTGACCTGGGACCCAAGGCGCAACTCGTGTCAGCCGGGATGCAGAACGTGACGGGGTATGCGAACCCGCAGGTTGACGAGCTCTTCCGTCAAGCGGGCGCTGAGATGGATACGGTGAAGCGCAAGCAGCTGTACGACCAGGCGCAGATGCTGGTCAACGCGGATGTGCCGTCACACTATCTGTACGCGCTCAAAGCGGTCGATGTGTTTTCGCGGCAGGTCCAGGGAGTGACGCCAACGAAGGCGGACCGCCTGGACGCGAACGACGCCCTGCTGGTGTGGTCAGTCGCCCAGTAGCGCTCAGGCGATGAGGCGCCAGCGGGCTATGTGCTCGATCAGGTCGTGGTTCGTCAGGTCGAGCTGGACCGGGGTTATCGAGACATAACCGGCGGCGATGGCGTGGAGGTCGGTCCCTGGCTCGCCCGTGCCGCCTGGCGGGGCGCCGCCGATCCAGAAGTAGTCGCGGCCGAAGGGGTCCTGGCGACGGATTAGCTCGTCGTTGTAGTCGCGGCGGCCCAGCCGCGTGACCTGGACACCTTTGATGTCTTTGCGCCGTCCCGCCGGCACGTTGACGTTCAGCAGGACGTCGTTGGCCAGGTTGGCGCGCAGCAGCCGACGCGCCAGCCGCGCGGCGAACGAGGCCGCATAGCGAAAATCGAGCTGAAACGGGTCGGCCAGGGAGACGGCGATGGCTGGCACGCCGGAGACCACGCTTTCCATTGCCGCCGAGACGGTGCCGGAGTACGTGATGTCGCTGCCCAGGTTGGGGCCAGTATTGATGCCCGAGACGACCAGGCGGGGCCGTTCTGGCGCGACCCCGAGAAAGCCCAGGGCGACGCAGTCGGACGGTGTGCCATCACTGGCAAACGCCGGGATACGGGTGCCAGGCAACTTGATCTGCGTCACCCGCAGCGGCCGGTCGAGCGTCTTGGTATGGCCCGCGGCGGTCCAGTTGCGATTGGGGGCGATGACGCAGACGTCTTCGACGGCTCTCAGGGCGCGAGCCAGAGCGCTGAGTCCAGGCGAGTCGACGCCATCGTCGTTGGTGACCAGGATCATGGTTCAATGTCTGTTGGCGGCTGCCAGGCGCCTGTCGTCGGGTCACGCTGCATACGTTGCAGCCTGATGATCGCGGCGCGCTCGATGGGGCCATAGACGTGCGGGTAGATCCTGGCGGGATCCTCGTAGCGCACCGGCGAGGTCAGGCGGGCGGTGTCGAGCGTCAAGACCAGGAGGTCGCCCTGGAAGTCGGCGAAAAAGCGATTGGCTGTGGCGGCCAGGTCTGCTGCGCCGTCGGTGCAGTGAACGAAGCCATCGTGGCCAAATGCGGCGGGCGTGTACGGTAGTGAAGGGTCTGTCGCGGTCCACTCCTCGTCTGGTACGAGGTGGTACGTCGTCCGCGGCGGCACTCGCACGAGCATAGCGCAGACTACCGGTCACCTCGTGTGGTCAGCGACGTCCGACGAGGCGTTTCTGTGCGAGCGAGGCGGCACAGGTGTTGAAAACCACAGGGAAGCGGACTTTCGAGCGAGTGTGAACGACCTTGGATGAGCAGCAGTCGCTTGTGGCGCGAGCGCGCGACGTGGCGTTGCGGGCGTACGTGCCGTACTCGCGGTTTCGGGTTGGTGCGGCGCTCGAGGATGCGAATGGGACCGTCTTCGTGGGGTGCAACGTCGAATCGGCGAGTTACGGGCTGACCGTGTGCGCCGAGCGCAATGCGATTTTCGCGGCCATCGCAGGTGGCGGGCTCAGGCCGTTCAGGGCGCTCGCGGTGACCTGTCTCGATGCGGGCGCTGGCGGCTGCTCGCCGTGTGGCGCTTGTCGCCAGGTCATGGTCGAGCACCTGGCCGCGTCGGCGCGCATCTCTGTGGACGGGTTGGGCGAGTTCACGCCAGATGAGCTTCTGCCGCACGGCTTCACGCTCGAGGCGAACACTCCGTGACGGTCGGCAGTGGTCGTGAAGCAACACTCGAGGCGCTCCAACGAACGCCGCTTGATGCGCTCATCGTCGGCGGCGGGATCGTCGGGACCGGCATTGCCCGCGATCTGGCGGTGCGCGGCCTCAAGATCGGCCTCGTGGAGCAACACGACTTCGGGTCGGGTACATCCTCGCGACCCACGCGGCTCATCCACGGCGGGCTGCGCTATCTCGAAATGTTCGACTTCGGCCTGGTGCGGACCGACATGCGCGAGCGCGAAACGCTGCTGCATCTGGCGCCCCACCTGGTTCATCCGCTGCGCTTTCTGATCCCGATGTACGGTCGCAGCGTCCTCTACCGCGCCAAGCTGCAGGCAGGCATGCAGCTCTACGACGCGCTGTCGTTCGACAAGAGCCTGCCCACCCGCCAGTGGCTCAATCGTCGCCAGGTGCTGCGCGCGGAGCCCGGCTTGAGCCCAGACGATCTGCAGGGCGCGTGGCAGTTCTACGACGGTCAGGTGGCGCTGGTCGAGCGGCTGGTGGTCGAAAACGCGCTCGACGCGGCCAGCGCTGGCGGACTACTCGCCAACTACGCCCGCGCTTCACGTTTTCTCAGACTCACAGACGACGCCTCCGGCGCAGTCACGGGCGCCGTCGTTTTGGACACGCTCAGCGGGCGTGAGTTTGAGGTGCGGGCGCGGCTGACGATCAACGCCAGCGGACCGTGGCTCGACCTGACCACGGCTGGTCTGCGGCCTGGCCGGCGACCGTTGTTGCGCTTGACCAAGGGGGTCCATCTGGTCACGCCGTCGGCAAGTCGCCACGCGCACGTGCTGTTTGCGCAGCGCGACGGGCGGCTGTTTTTCGTCATTCCGTGGCTTGGCTACTCGCTGGTAGGCACCACCGATACCGACTATCGCGGCGACCCGGCGGACGTGGCGGCCAGTGCGGAAGATGTTGAGTACCTGGTCGAGGAAGCGACCCGGGCATTCCCTGGGGGCAAGTTCGAACAGGTCTTGTACACCTGGGCCGGGGTGCGGGCGCTGGTTCGGGTGGAGCACGTCGACGAGGGCAAAGTCTCTCGCAAGCACGCCGTGCACGATCACGCCAAACGCGACGGCGTGCCCGGGATCGTCTCGGTCGTCGGCGGCAAGATCACTGGCTATCGGGCCATCGCCGAGGAAGTTGGCGACCTGGTTGCCCAGCGCCTCGGCCATCCGGCCACGTCTCCCACGCAGCAGCGGCCGCTGCCGGGCGGTCACCTCGACGACCTGGCCCGCTACGTCGAAACGACGATCTGGCCACGCGCTCGGGCGCTGTCGTTGACACGCGCGCAAGCCGAGCACCTGGCGTCGATTTACGGCTCGCTGACGCCCGCGCTGTTGGAGCGCATGGAGGCGGAGCCAACTCTGGCGGAACGGGTTTGCCCGCATCAGCCGACGATCGTCGCCCAGTTTGAAAGGGCAGTCCGCGACGAGTGGGCCATTTCGCTAGCCGACGTCTTGCTGCGCCGAACGCCGCTGGGCTTGCACGCCTGTCAGGCGCTCGATTGCCTCGACAATGTGGCGAACCACCTGGCGCGGCTGTGTGGCTGGTCCGCCACCGAGCGCGCCCGACAGATTGATGCGTATCGCCGCGAGATCGAGCCCATGCGGCGCTATTCGACGGCCTCTGCCGCGGCGTGAAGTCGATTCTGGCGCTCGACCAGGGCACTACGGGCTGCGCGGCGCTCGTGTTCGATGCGGACGGTGTCCTGATTTCGGCAGCCGACCAGGAGATTGCGCAGAGCTATCCGCAGCCTGGCTGGGTCGAGCACGATCCGCGGGAGATCTTCACCACCATAGTTGAGGTCGGGCGGGCGGCGCTGTCCAGGGCGGCCGACAGTGACGTGCAGGCGATCGGCATCACCAACCAGCGTGAGACGACCGTCATCTGGGACCGGCAGACTGGTGAGCCGATCTACCCAGCCGTCGTTTGGCAGAGCCGGGCCAGCGCTGCGATCTGCGAACAGCTTAAAGCTGACGGGCTGGAGCCGTTGTTCCGTGAACGGACCGGGTTGGTCATCGATGCCTACTTTTCGGGCAGCAAGATTCGCTGGCTGCTCGATCGGGTGCCGCGGGCGCAGCAGCGCGCCGAAGCCGGCGAGCTTTTGTTCGGCACGATCGATAGCTGGCTCCTCTGGAAGATGACGGGTGGCCGCGTGCATTGCACCGACGTGTCGAATGCATCGCGGACCCTGTTGTTTAACATCGAAACCCTCAACTGGGATGCCGATCTGCTGGATATCTTGCGTGTGCCGCGCGCCATGCTGCCGACCGTGCGCTCGTGCTCTGAGGTCTACGGCGAAACAGACCCGGCAATCTTTGGCCGAGCTATCCCTCTCGCAGGTATGGCTGGCGACCAGCAGGCGGCCCTGTTCGGGCAAGCGTGCTTTCGCAATGGCGAAGCCAAAAACACGTACGGGACCGGCTGCTTCCTGCTGGTGAACTGTGGCGAAACGCCGCAGCGCTCGGCGGAGGGCCTCATTACAACCGTGGCCTGTCAGTTGGGCGCCGGCGCGCCGAGCTATGCCCTGGAAGGCAGCGCCTTCGTCACCGGGGCAGTCGTCCAATGGCTGCGCGATGGGCTGGGCATCATCGCCAACGCGGCCGAAACCGAAGCTCTGGCCGAGTCGCTCGACGACAACGGCGGGGTCTATCTTGTCCCCGCGTTCGTCGGCCTGGGCGCACCGCACTGGGACATGTATGCCCGTGGTCTGGCGATCGGCTTGACCCGGGGCACGACACGCGCACATCTCGCCCGCGCTGCCCTGGAGAGCATCGCGTTTCAGTCGCGCGACCTGGCCGAAGCGATGGCCGGCGCTGGTCAACCAATTGGCGTCCTCAAAGTCGACGGCGGCGGAACGGCCAATCGCTTTTTGATGCAGTTCCAGGCTGACCTGCTCGGCGTGCCCGTCGAAGTTGCGGCGGTCCAGGAGACGACCGCGCTAGGCGCTGCCTATCTCGCCGGACTGGGCATTGGTCTGTGGACTGACCTGTCTGCACTGGGAGCGCGTTGGCGCATGGCCCGCCGCTTCGAGCCGCACATGAGCGTCGATCAGCGCGAGTCGCTGTACAGCACCTGGCTGCGGGCCGTCGAACGATCCAGGGGCTGGGCGAGCGGTACAATAGCCTGAACATTTTGGGGGGTGGTGGATTGACTGTGAACGTCATCCGAATCGCTCGACTCCTGCCCGCGCTGGTGCTCGCACTAGGTGCCTGCGCGCCTGCCGGTGCACCCTCGGGCGGCGGCAGTGCCGCGCCCGCTGCTAGCGAGATCAAAGTCGGCGCCGTGCTGCCGTTGACCGGCGCATTCAGTGCATCGGGCAACTACTTCCAGCAGGCTTACCAGCTCGCGACCGACGAAGTAAACGGCGCCGGTGGGCTGGACGTCGGCGGCAAGAAGCTGCAGATCACGCTCAAGATCCTCGACGATGGCAGCGACACGACCAAGTCGCGCAGCCTCGTCGAGCAGCTAGCCACGCAGGAGAAGGTCAACGTCCTGCTCGGCGGCTACGACACGACGCTGGTACAGGCTCAGCAAGGCGTGCCTGACCAGTACAAGATCCCGATGGTCGAGGGTGGCGGCGCCGCTTCGGCGATCTTCACCCGCGGCAACAAATACCTGTTTGGCACGCTCGCGACGATCGACGATCTCGGCAACATCACCATGGATTTCCTCAAGTACTGGGAAGACCAGGGCAAATTGCCGAAGCCACTCAAGATCGCGCTGGCATGGGAAAACACCGACCATGGCAAGGATTACCAGGCGGCGGTCAACAAAGCTGCTAAAGACGACCCGAGCCACTTCACCGTCGTACTCGACCAGTCTTTCGACCTGAACGGCAGCGACTTCACACCGCTCCTGACCCAGGTCAAAGCGGCAAACGCTGATGCGTTCCTGTCAGATGCGCACTTGCCTGACTTCATCACCATGCATCGCCAGTACACCCAGCTTGGCCTGAAACACAAGTTCGTCACCTACGGCGCCCGCGGACCCGACCAGAAAGGACGCGAGGCGCTGACCTCCGCGGCTGACTACCTGGTGGCTGGACTCTGGTGGACGCCTGCGCTGGCGGATGCGGGCTCGAAGAAGTTCACCGATACCTGGAAAGCCAAGTACAACGCCACGCCAGACTGGTTCCAGGCGCTGGGCTACGACACGGCGCGCGTCATGTACGCGGGCATCACCAAAGCGGGCTCGCTCGATGGCGACAAGATCCGCGATGCTCTCGCCGGGCTCGAGTTTACGGGCGCCCTGGTGCCTGGCAACAAGATCAGCTTCGACGCCACCGGCAAGCCCAAGACGAGTTATGTGATGACCCAGAACTTGCCGAACAATGAGGTCGCGCTGGTCTGGCCGAGCAGCGTCGAAGGCGCCAAGCCAGCAACAATCCCCCTGCCGGGGACCGGCTAGGCATGTACGAGCCCTCCGCTCTCGCAGGGCTCGTGGTCACCGCGGTCTTGACGGCCGGCCTGTACGCGCTGATGTCGTACGGGCTGGCGCTGGTCTACGGCGTGATGAAAATCATCAATCTGGCCCACGCCGGGACCATGATGCTGAGCGCGTTCGTCGTGCTCAGCCTCAACAGGACGGCCCTGCACCTCGATCCGGTTCTTGGCTCGATCGTTAGCGCCGCCCTCTTTTTCTTGTTGGGGATGGGGCTGTACCGCGTCGCCGTACGTCGCGTCATCAACGCACCGCCCATTGCGTCGTTGTTGTTGTTGTTCGGCGTGTGGTTGTGCGCCCAGAACCTGGCGTACCTGATCTGGGGCAGTGAGGATCAGTCGATCGTCACGCCGTACACGTTTACGACTGTTGATCTCGGCGATCTGAAGATTGCCGTATCGCGGCTGATCCCCTTCTTCATTTCGCTGGTCGCGTTAGCAGCGTTGACCTGGTTCTTGCGGTCGACGGATCTTGGCAAAGCCATTCGCGCCGTAAGCCAGAACGCGATGTCGGCGCGCCTGGTTGGGGTTCGCTCTGAGCGGGTGGCGACCATCGCCTTTGGCCTGGGCTCGGCGCTGTCGGCGTTCGCCGGTGGCCTGTTGACGTTGCTGTTCTCGTTCAACCCTGATTTTGGCGGCACGTTTCAGCTGAAAAGTTTTGCGATCATCGTTCTTGGTGGACTCGAAAGCCTGCCGGGCGTGGCGCTGGGCGCGGTAGTGCTGGCGGTGGTCGAGTCTTTCTCGATTTTGATCCCTGGCTGGCGAGGGAGTCTGGTCAATTTGCTCGCGTTCTCGATGCTGGTGGCCGCGCTGGTGCTTTTACCAGGCGGCATAGCCAGCTTGCTCGAGCGCCGCGGCCAAAACGAGTGAGCCGAGCGCGTTTGCCGCTGCTGCGCGTGTGGCTGCCGTTGGCCGTTGGCGTGGCCGTCCTGGCTGCGTTTCCGGCGCTGTTCCCGGGCGAGCTGAACTACATCGGCCTCGGTTTTCTCACGTTCATCTTCGTCACGCTCGCCGTCAGCTGGAACATGGTCGGCGGCTACGCCGGCCAGGTCTCGTTCGGCTACGCCGCCTTCTTCGGCACCGCCTCCTATGTCACGGCGATCCTGTGGTCGCGCTACGGCTGGCCGCCATTTCTGACGTTGCCTCTCGCTGGCGGCGCGGCAGTGATCGTTGCGCTGCTCGTCGGTTTACCCTGCTTCAGGCTGCTAGGACCGTACTTTTCGATAGCCACCATCGGGGTCGGCGAGGCAGCCAGGGTGCTGGCCTTGAACCTCGACCAGCTCACCGGCGGCGCCTCAGGCTTGAACTTGCCTCTGGCGGTGCCGCCGAAGCCGATTTTCTATTGGAGCGGCCTGGCGCTGGCCGTGGTCGCCATCGCCGTGTCGGGCTGGATGCGGGCCAGCCGCGTCGGTCTCGGCCTGTCCGCGCTGCGCATGGAGCAGGACGCGGCCGAAAGCCTCGGCTTGAACACAGCGGTCTACAAGAACCTCGCCCACTGCGTCAGCGCCTTTCTCGTTGGCGTGGCGGCCGGGCTGTACGTCGTCTATTTTTCGTATGTCCATCCCAACCAGGTTTTTGGCTTCGACCTGAGCATCGGCATGGTCCTGATGGGCGTGATCGGCGGTGTCGGCACGTTGTGGGGACCCGTGCTTGGGGCGGCGATCTATTACCCCATCCGCCAGCTGCTGCTCTCGCAATCGAGCCTGGTCGCTTTCAACCTGCTGATCTATGGCTTGCTGTTGATCGCCATCATCCTGTTCGAGCCAGGCGGCCTGCTCGGCGTAGTGCGGCGCATCGCTCGGCGCTAGTGTCGATGTCACAGCTGTTACGCAGCGACCGCGTTACCCGTCGCTTTGGTGGTCTGGTCGCCGTGCGGGA
>DASYKL010000710.1:0-3928 GCA_035995405.1 Chloroflexota bacterium | reverse complement strand
CACGCAGCAGCACCGCGACGCCAGTAGTCCAGGTTGGTGAGTCGGTTGCGCTATTGCCGCTGCCCGAAAGCGTCAGCGTCGAGATCATTGGACCGGACGGCCAACGGACCGAAGTCAGCCCACCCTCGCCACCGGCGCCCTTCGGCGCGACGGACCAGCCTGGGCTGTACCAGGTAGTCCAGCGCGACGCCAGCGGCCGTGAGACGACGACCTGGTTCGCCGCCAACTTTCTCAATCCGCGCGAATCGCAGTTACCCCCTGGGACGGATTCGGGTGCGCCGCCAGTCGGACCCCGGCGTGAGCCGCTCCAGGCACCGCGTGAGTTCTGGCCAGTGCTGGCTGCAGTCGGCCTGGCGCTACTGGCAGTGGAGCTGGCTCTGGCCTGGTGGCAGTTCGCGGCCGCGACGACGCGGGCGCGCCTGGCCCTGGCGTTGCGCGCGCTGACGTCTGCGGCGGTCGTCCTGGCGCTCCTCGGTGCGGCATGGCCACAGCCAGTCGAGCGACAGGCCACGGTCTTTGTCGCTGACCTGTCGCAGAGCACCAGCGGCGCGCAGACAGAGATGCGCTCGTTCATCGCCGACGCCGTCGCGGCGCGCGGACCCGATGATGCGTACGCAGTGGTGGCCGTCGCGCGTGGAGCGGTCGTCGTGCAAGGTGTTTCCCAGAGCCCGGCGCTGACAAGCAGTCAGCCCCTCGATGGCGTCGCCTTGCCGACGGACGCGACCGACCTCGCCCAGGGCTTGCGCCTGGCGGCCGATCTGCTGCCGAGCGGCTATCGGCCGCGCATTGTGCTGCTCTCCGACGGCCAGGAAACGAGCGGCGACGCCGTTGGCCAGGCCCGCCTTCTCCGCGCCCGTGGCATCACAGTCGACGTCGTGCCGCTCGCCGGCACGGCCGGCCCCGAAGCGCTGGTCGACAGCGTCGCGGCCCCATCGGTGGTGCACGAAGGCGAGCGCTTCACCATCGGCGTGCGCCTGGTCTCGAACACGACCGCGACGGGCACCCTACATCTGGCCGTCAACGGCGCGCCGCTGGCCGACCAGGCCGTCAGCCTCGAACCGGGCACCGTCGACCTGACGTTCAGCGCCCAGGCAGCCGAGGCTGGACTGCTCGACGTACGCGCCGCGCTCGATGCTAGCCCGGACACGCTGAGCCAGAACAACGTTGCCCGTTCGATCGTCGAAGTCCAGGGTCCGCCGCGAGTCCTCGTCGTCGAACAGCGCCCCGGCGAAGGCGCCACCATCGCCGCGGCGCTGGAGAGCACCGGCATGCGCCTCGAAACGCGCAGCGTCGCCGATCTGCCGGATCAGGTCGACGTGCTGGGCGACTATGCGGCGGTGATCCTGGCCGACGTCTCGGCGCAGAGCTTGACCGACGCGCAGCAATCGTCCTTGCGCGCTTACGTGCGCGACCTGGGTCGAGGCTTGTTAGCCATCGGCGGTGACACGAGCTTCGGCCAGGGCGACTATATCGGCACGCCGCTCGACGACGCCTTGCCAGTGCGCTCCAGCGTCCGCTCGCACCGCGACCAGGGCCGCATCGCACTGCTGCTGGTGCTGGACCGCTCGGGCTCGATGAACGACGACATCTACCACGAGGGCACGAGCAAGATCGAGATGGCGCGCCAGGCGGCGCTCCTGTCGACCGAACAACTGGCGCCACGGGATGTCGTCGGCGTACTCGCGTTCGACTCGTTCCAGCACTGGGTGCTGCCGCTCACAAACGTCCTCGGTCTCGGCTCGACCACGATCGGCGACCGCCTGGCGGCGCTGGAAGCCGACGGCGGAACCGACATCTTTCCGGCCCTGTCGTCAGCCTTCGACGCCATCCGCCAGACCGACGCCCGCTACAAACACGTCATCCTCCTGACCGATGGCCAGTCGTGCTGCGGCGGGAACTATCCAGACTTGCTGGATCGCATGCGCGGCGCCAACGTCACCCTCTCGACGATCGCGATCGGTGGCGATGCCGACCAGCAATTGCTCGGCCAACTGGCTCGCCAGGGCGACGGGCGGTACTACTTCGCCGAGCACGCGCGCGACATCCCGCGACTCATGACCCGCGAAACCGAGCTCGCCACGCGCGGACCCCTGGTTGAAGGGATGATCACGCCGCGACAGGTTGGCGCCGACGCTGGGCTGACCGCCCTCGCCACGGCTGGCTTGCCGCCGCTCGGCGGCTACCTGGTGACCAGTCCCAAAGACCTGGCGGAAGTCTTGCTGGTCTCAGACGCAGCCGATCCGCTGCTGGCTCGCTGGCACTACGGCCTGGGCCGTGCGGTTGCCTGGACGAGCGACCTGCGCGGTCGGTGGAGCGAGCAATGGCTGCACTGGCCAGGTACGGCGCAGCTCTTCAGCGAGCTGGTCGGCTGGACGATCGCGCCGACGCAAGGACCGCTGCGACTCACCGTCCGTAGCGACGGCCAGACGGGGCATGTCGCGGTGGACGAAGCAGAAGTTGGCCGCGGCGTGGCGCAGATACAGGCGCACGTCGCACAGCCGGACGGCGCGCCGCTGGAGATCGAGGTACCGCCCACCGCGCCGGGTCGCTATGAGGCCAGCTTCCCCCTCAACGGAGCGGGCGCGTACATCGTGCGGGTCGAAGGGCAGCGCGACGGCGAGCCGCTCGGCGTCGCTGAGGCAGGGTTAGCCGCGGCGTATCCCGCCGAGTTCCGCCGCGTGACGCCCGACAACCGGCGGATGGACCAGATCGCCCGGGCGGGCGGCGGCCACACGCTCGTTGCGCCTCGCGGCGCGTTCGCCGGCGACCTGCCACCGCTGACGACACCGCTGCCGCTGCAACGGCTGCTGCTCGTCATCGCGGTGCTCGTGCTCGTCGTCGACGTCGCCGTGCGGCGGCTGCGGCTGGCCCCGCGGGACGCCTGGGATTGGCTGCGCCACCCGCGACGGATCGCGCTCGAAGCGCCATGGACGAGAGCTGGCTTGCGACCGGCGGCGTGGATGCCGGGCGCGTGGACCACGCGCCGTGCGCCGCCGCCGGCCCCGGTGGTGAGGCCGTTCTACTCGGAGACCATTCTCAGCGCGCAAGCCACGCCGCGCCTGGCGCGTGAGGCCGACACCGGTGACGAAGAAGACCCTGACGCGCTGGGGGCGACCCTCAAGTGGCTGGCCGCGCGCCGCGGCAACACGGGCGGGGACAGGGGCTAGGGGCTGGGAGTTGGGAGTTGGGAGCGGGCGGCTAGCGGGCGGCCGCTGCTAGCGGGGCTACAGTCGCACGGACGGCTGGATGGGCTGCCACCGCCGCCTCGTTGACCGCCGTGCCCCAGCCGATCCCGTCCGGAATCACCAGCGAACCGTCCACAAAGACTGGCTTGACGGTGACCAGATCATCGACCCACGGCGCCTGGTCGACGTCCATCTCCATGATCCTGACATTCGGCGCGATCGCACACAGGTGCAAGCTCATCATCGTCGCCAAGGGGCTGTAGAAATTGTGCGGCGCGACGTTGACCTCATACGCATCCGCCATCGCCGCGATCTTGAGCGACTCGGCCAGTCCGTTCCATGGCACGTCGATGATCACCGAGTCGAACGCACCTTGCTCGAAGAACGGCCGGTACTCGCGTCGACCGAACAGGCTCTCGCCGCTCGCCAGCGGAATCGTTATCCGCGACCGGATGGACGCCAGAGCTGTTGGGTTGCGCATGTCCATCTCGACCCAGAACAGGTCGAACGGTTCCATCGCCCGCGCCATCTTCAGGAAGCCTTCGGTCTTGTAGTTGAAGTTCAGGTCGACCAGGATGTCGATATCTGAGCCGACGCCGTCGCGGAAGGCCGCCAGCTGATCGCGGATCGCGTTGAGGATGTGGCGGTCGGCATTCAGCTCGGGAAAGCCTTCCCCGCGAGCGAAACCCGGCACGTGGCCACGCGGGTTGTCGTGGTCAAACAGAAGGACGTTGGTCTTGAGT
>DASYKL010000709.1:0-6532 GCA_035995405.1 Chloroflexota bacterium | reverse complement strand
TCCTGACGTTCGGTAACGGCCCGGTGATGGTGGCCATCCTGCAGACCACGTTCGTCCAGCAGGCCCATGTACTGACCAACGAACAGCTGCTGTATGCCTTCGCCCTGGCTCGCGTAACACCAGGACAAGCCAACCTGTACGTGGCTTCGATTGCCTACATGATGTTCGGTTTGCCAGGCGCGGCGCTCAGCATGGTGGTGATTGCGCTGCCGAGCTACCTGATGATTCCGCTGCTGCGGAGCTACACCGCGTTACGTGGCAATCGCCGCATCCGAAACTTCACGCGCGGTCTGGCGAGTACCGCCGTCGGCTTGCTGCTCGCAACCACGTGGACACTGAGCAAGGACTCGCTGAATGGGCCGATCACCTGGATTGTGCTCGGCTGCGCCCTGGCGCTGATGCTGTTCACGAGGCTGCCGACGGTGGTGAGCTTGCTCGCCGCGGCAGCCATCGGGGTTGTCCTGATCTCCGTCAGGTGAGGAGCGAGAGCGCGGTCTCTGCCTCGGCCAGCTCACGTACCGCGCGGCGGTAGGAGCGTAAAGCGTCTGGAGAGGGTTGCTCGTAAGCTACTCGATCCGCATCATCTCGCAACATCTTCAGGTCGTTGACCATTGATTGGAGAGAGTGCGCATCGTTGCCAGCCACGAGCAAGCGCCGGGCGCCGGCCTCGAGAGCGGCTTGCTCCCGAGTCCGGTCCGGTGTTCGATCTCGTGGTTGTCGAAATGGGCGCCGCTGTTGGCGGCGCGCCATTTAGTAGCGTCCCCGGCTAGCGTACCCACCACGACCGCCGGAGCGATCGGAACCTCCACCGCGCTGCTGGAAGCAGCTGGAGCAGTAGATGGGCTTGTCGTTGCTGGGCTGGAACGGCACCTTGGCCTCCTGGCCGCAGGCTGAACACGTGGCGCTGAACATCTCGCGCTCGCCGCGGCCGCTGGAATAGCCGCCGCCGGAAGCGCCGCCACCGCCGCCGCCGTAGCTGCTGCCGCCGTACGACGAGCCGCCGCCATCGCGCTGTGATTTGCGCGCGGCACGACAGTCTGCACAACGGCTCGGCTCGCTAAAGCCTCGACTGGCGTAGAAATCCTGCTCGCCAGTGGTAAACGTAAACGCCTGACCGCAATCGCGGCAGGTCAAAGTGGTATCGGCCGACATTATGACGGCTCCCTTCAAGGAACGACTCGGCGGGCTGGACGATGCCGAGCACCAGAACGAAACGGGCTCCGTCAACGAGCGATAGTTCAAACGGAACGGAACGAGTGCGCCAGCTCGAGGCAGAGTATACGGCATCGTTGGATAATGGCGCGATGAGATTGGCCGGCCGTGGCGACTGGTCAATCTCGCCGCTCAGCTCTCGACTGGGCCGACGACCTGCCAGGCCAGAATGCCCGTCTCGTCCGGCGGACCGACGATCACCCGCAAGGCAGCCGGTTCGACCGTGAACTCGGCCGGGGTGATGCCGATCGGGTCGCCGTCGGCGTGGACCGGCAACGGTCGCCGTCGGACGGCGCTGACCCGCACCGCGGGCACCTTGAGCGTCGCTGCCTGGCGTGGCGGCGGCGAGGGACGCCCGCCCGCGACGAAGGCCAGATGCAGCAGCACGCGCGGAATACTTGTGTCGCGGAAAATGACGACGTCGAGCAGCCCGTCGTCGATGCGCGCCTTGGGGGCAACGGTGTAGGCCGCGCCAACATACGGTCCGTTGGCGACGGTGACCAGCGGTGCGCGGCCCTCGATGACCTGGCCCTGGAACTCGACCCGCACGCGCGGGCTGCCGATACGACCTAAAAAGCGCAGGCTGGCCCGCAGCACACCGAACCAGTTGGCACCACTCTCAAGGCGCTCGAAGTAGCCAAACAGGCCCGCGTCGATCCCGACGCCAGCGGCTTCGAGGAAGTAGTGCTCGCCGATGCGGCCCATGTCCATGGCCAGTACTTTGCCCTGCGCGATGACGTGCGCCGCGGCGGTGAGATCGCGCGGCACCCACAACATGCGGGCAATGTTCATGATGCTGCCGAGGGGCATCAGACCGAGCACGGTGGACGAATTGGCCAAACCGTGGGCCACTTCGTTGACGGTACCGTCGCCGCCCGCGGCGATCACCAGCTGGCGACCGTCGGCTACGGCCTGGCGGGCCAACGTCGTGGCGTGGCCGGCGTACTGGGTCGGCTGTGGGTCGAACGAGATGCCGGCGGCGGTCAGGACTGCCTGGACGTCGTCAGCGTCGCCAGCGTTGGTATCGACGCCGAGCTTGTGGCCGGCCTGGGGATTGAAGATGAGCGCCGCGGGTTGGCGCAGCGCATGCACCTCGAGGCGACCCCAGCGCTCCGGGTGGGGCGCCTCTGGGGTCTGCGACGAGGTGTCTATCAAGCGGCTGGCGCAGCAGGCGTGACCGGGGCCGGGGCCGGGGCGGCGGCTGGCGATGGGGCTGGGGCCGGAGCCTGAGCCGGAGCCGAAGCGCTCGGCGCGGGTCTGGCCGTCGGCGCAGGCTGTTGCTGAGACTGCGGCTGAGGCGCCTGCGCTTTGCCGCGGGCCAGGATGGCGAACATGGTCCGCCCTTCGAGCGAGGGCGATCGTTCGACCATGGCAATGTCGGCGACGCCAGCAGCGATGAAGGCGATCTGCGCCCTGGCAACTTCTGGGTGTGTCGCCTCGCGGCCGCGGAAACGGACCTCGACCTTGACCTTGTGCCCCTCTTCGAGGAACCGCCGCGCGGCTCGCACGCGCACTTGCAGATCATGATCGTCAGTGCGGGGCCGCAGCCGTACTTCTTTGACTTCTGAGACGTGTTGATTTTTCTTGGCGTCGCGAGCGCGCTTGTCCTGCTCGAACCTGAACTTGCCGACATCGGCGATGCGACACACGGGTGGATCCGCGGTGGCCGCCACTTCGATCAGATCGAGGCCGGCCTCCTCGGCGCGGCGAAGCGCCTCTTCGATGGGCATGACCCCCAGCTGTTGGCCGTCCTCATCGAGGATGCGCACTTCGGCGGCGCGAATCTGGCGGTTGGTACGCGGCCCGGTCGGTACCGGGGGCCGTGAGTCGAATGGTCGTCTAGGAATGGCCGTTGCCCTCCGTGTGAGCTACTTCTTCTTCGGACCTTTATTTTCCATCGGCGGCTTGGGGGCCGTCTTGGTTTTATTGCCACCCTTTTTGGACATGGTCAGATCCCTTTCCAAGCCGCCGCCCGGGTGAAGGACGGTCTGGCAGACGCCCACTGTAACACGTGTCAGCGGTGCTCAATCACCGGCTCAGGGACGCTCGCGGCACGCCAACCGAGAACGAAACCCTGTTTGTGGGTCGCTGACACGGCAAAATCCAGCACCCGCTGGGCCAGCGTTTGTGACAGACGACCATCGATGATCAGGACCGGAACGTTGTCGCGGCGGATCACCGAATCGCCGGAGTGAGGCACGTCGATGGTCATCGCCAGGCCGCCTTCCGGGTTCAGTCGCAGCCGCACGCCTTGCTGCGGACGAGCGAAGTTTTCGCCCAACAGTCGACGCAGCTCGGTGCCTGCGCGTTCGGTGATTTGAACCATGTGACGATTTTTCCCTTTCGCGCGTCCCGTCCCCTGCCAGCGTACGGCATCGAAAAGCCGGGCGCGGGCACATTAAGTGCAGTATGCTATCAGTGGTTCTCGGACGGGGAGACCGGCGCCTTCGCAGAAGGCAAGCAAGAGACAGGGCCGAAGTTTTCGGGACCTGCTGCTTACTCCCAGGGGACTACAACAAGTGACTAGTTGTCGCTGGAGACGCCGCCCGCGACCGTGGAAGGGATTTGTCCATGGCCGCTGTGAGCGCAGTGACGGTGGTAGGCGCGCCGCCCGCAAACGTTGCCCAAATGGGTGACCGTCAGGAGACGGACGCCAGTATCGCTGCCTACAACCTGTCAGGCGAGCGTATGCTGCGCGTGATGGACCTGACCTGGAAGACCTGCGTCGGCCTGCTCGCGCTGGTTGCACTGGCGTGGGTGTTCGGCGTCCTGCCTGGCGCGGTTCGGGTGTTCTGACGGACATGACCGACCCGAGCGCTGTCGCCATTCCCGAACAATGGCCGCGCCGCACACGCCGCTCGCGGCCCGCGCCGGTCGAGCTGCCGGGCGAGCCATCCGCGACAGAGCGTGCTGAAGCTCGCCGCCTGGCGCGCCGCCTGTTCCAGTTGTTCTGTATGGCGTGTGGCCGCTCCAGCGAACCATCAATTGTCCCCGCCCGACCAGTCCGCTGCCCCAACTGCGGCGGCACAATGCTACTGGAAGTAGCACCAGAGTAATCAGAGTGGAGCACCATCATGGCTAGATTCAAAGCGGCTCCAGCAAATCGACTGCAGTGGCGGGTCGTCGTGCGAACCGCTGGCCGCGTCGACCCGGCCCGCGCGGCGTTGCCTCTCGCCTGGCATCTGGTCCAGTGCACCGATCCGCTCCTGGCGGAGGCGCATTGCGCCATCGGCAATCAGCTGATGACCGATACGTTCGATCCAGATGGGCACTGTCTGACGGAGGGTGTCTGTCCGCGCTGCGCGGCAGCAGCCGAAGCAGCCGCCGCAACCGAAGCAGCCGAAACAGCCGAAACAGCCCTGGCGAGTGTCGCCGCCGAACCCACGGCGGCCCCAGCGACGGCCGAGACCTAGGCCGACGCGGCGCTTACGGCTGAGGCTGAAGCGTCAGTTTCGAGCCTGGCGGCGCTGTCGACGCGTTCGGTACAGCGCGGGCAGACTCGCTCCGGTGACGACGGCTGTTGTTCGGCGTACGTTTCCGAAAGTGGTGTGCCTTGCCGCGGCTCGCCGCAGAGCGTCCGCCCGCGTGGGCCCAGCTCGCCTGACGGTATGAGATGCCACGTTTCGCCGAAGCGATCGCGGCGATAGGTCATGGCGGCCGGGGTCATTGCACTGGTCATGAACAGAGTCCTGTCTGCGGACGAACGATCGAACCGCATGACATGCTAGCATCGACGTAGCGTTATCGCAACAAATTGACAGCGTCCGTCCTGTTGCGAGTGGCGCCGATATGGGTCCGCATCAGCTGCCCTGCCAGCTCCGCATCGTGCGCTCGAATGGCCGCGAAAATCTGGCGATGGGTGCTCACGACCCGCCGCGCGCGGCCGGCACTGGTGTTCTGCACATGCAGCTCGTGGAGCACTTCGCGGATGGCTCGCAGACTGGTCTCGATGGCCCAGTTGTGGGATGCGCGGGCCACGGCTTCGTGGAATGCCGTCGCCGATGTGGTGAAATCGGGCCCCGCCTCCACCAGACCGGCAGCCTGCTCGAGGAGCTTGTCCAGCTCGGCCAGGTCCGCCTCGCTGGCGCTGCTGGCGGCCAGCTCAGCCGCGACCCACTCCAGACCCATCTGCGCCGCCAGGGCGTCACGAGGATCAAGGCCGACCAGCTTGAGCTGCACCGCCAGCGCATCGGCGAAGCGGTTTGGATCACCTTGCGCAATGCGCACGCCGCCTTTGACACCCGTCCTGATTTCGACAATGCCACCCGCTTCGAGCGAACGCAGTGCATCCCGCACCGTCGTCCGACTGACGCCGAATTGGAGGGCCAACTGCTGCTCCGAGCCGACCGCATCGCCCGCCCGTAGCTGTCCTTCGAACAGGGCCTGGCGGAACTGGCGAACGATCTCGTCAGAGGCGCGGACGGGTCGGATACGCTGCCAGGCGCCAGCGCTGGCGGTCATTGACAGGTTCGCTCAACTGTCATACAGTTCGACCATTCGCTGGTTTCAGCATATCGCTCGAGGGGTGAGGGGCACAACACCATGGCTCAGGTCGTTCTCGGTATCGGGCATTCCCATACACCGCAGATCAGCGTCGATCCCGAAGAGTGGCCCAATCTCGGCAAGACCGAACAGGTCAGCCGTAACGTGCCACAAGATCTCGACTCACTGCTGCAAGTCGACCTGTTCCGTGCCAAGCACACCCGTGTCCAGGGCGCCGTCAAACAACTCGGCCAGATCCTGCGCGGCGCGAACCTCGACGCCATCGTCATCTTCGGCGACGATCAGCATGAGCAGTTCAACGACGACAACATGCCCGCCGTCGCCATCTATCACGGTGACAAAGTCGACGTACACGCCCGTCGCGCTCGGCCAGCCGGCAGCAACTTTCCGACCCTCCATCTCGAGGACACTGCGACGGAGTATCCCAATGCCGCCGGTCTGGCAACCCATCTAATTTCCAGCCTGACCGAGCAGGAGTTCGAGATCACGCGCGCCAACAGCTTGAAGGCCGAGCGTGGGATCGGCCACGCCTTTAGCTTCCTCTATCAGCGCTTGTGGCCAGAATGCGCCGTGCCGATTGTGCCGGTCATGATCAACACCTACTTTCCGCCGAACCAGCCGACGCCGAAGCGCTGCCACGACCTGGGCAAGGCCGTGCGACAGGCGGTCGGGACGTGGACTGGTGGCGAGCGAGTCGCGGTGATGGCTTCGGGTGGACTGAGTCACATCGTGATCGACGAAGAGATCGATCAGCAGACGCTCGACGCGCTCAAGGCCAAGGACACCAGGGCGCTGCATGCGTTGCCGCGTGAGCAGC
>DASYKL010000708.1:0-4298 GCA_035995405.1 Chloroflexota bacterium | reverse complement strand
GTCACCGTTACCTTCGGCTCGAAGGTCGCGCCACTGGCGATCGCCCGATGCAAGATGAGGTCGTCGAGGACCCGGCGCCGAATAACCGTCGCGCCGGGTGTCGCGGTGATCGGCGCGCGTGTGGCGCGGCCATTCGGGGCGACGACTTCGTACGCCTCTATCGCGCAGCCGCGGCGCGCCACGTCCGCCAGCAAGCCCATCTGATCGAGCACGCGCAACGCTCTGGGAGTCAGGCCGTCGCCGCACGTTTTGTCGCGTGGGAAGTCGGCGCGATCGAGGAGGCCTACATCCAGGCCGCGGCTACTCAGGAAGTGTCCAGTCGCCGAGCCGCCGGGTCCGGCCCCAACGATGACCGCATCATGCACGTGCACCACGCCATAGGCTAACGCCCGTGCGGGCGCGAGATCACGCTCAGACGAGCGCTGCCAACACCTGCCGGGCTTGCTGGATCAACGCGCGCTGGAGTCCGCCAACGGGGTATTCGATGCCGACGACCAGGCTGAGAGCAACGTTGACCTGGTCGAGTGCCTGGCGCAGTGCGGAGTCGGGCCGGTTTTCCGTCTGGCGGCAGCGATCGATCAGGTTGTCGCGCAGCGCTACCACCGCTCGTTCGGCGTCATCGACCTCCGCCTTCAGCTCTAGTGGAGGCCTGTTCAGCGCACCGTCCAGCAGCTCGAGCGCCGCGCGGGTCAGCTCGTCAGTCGCGGAGTCCATCGTCGGCGGCTGTCAGCCTGAAGTAATCCCGCGGTCGCTCGGCCGAGCGCTTGCCAGCCAGGATGAGGACCGTGCGTTGCGTGTACCCGCCGGCGAGCGCGGCGACCGCCGCCAGCGTGGACGCCATGCGCAGCTCGCGGCCCGTGAGGACTTGCGTCACGTGAATGGCCAGCGGCGCCAGCGTGCCCAGGCCGACGGCGCCAAGGCGATACGGCAGCGCGAGGGGCGGCTCCTCGAGTGGACCCGCCACCCCGGCGCGCCGCCAGATGCGTTCCTGGCGCAGGCTGAGTGTGAGCTCGGCGATGCTGGCCAGCAGTGACAGCCGCGCCAGCCGCCGCACGCTCGCGCGTGGCGCGCCGCAGCGATCGAGGATCAGCGACAGCGCGGCAGTCGCCGTGGCGGTGCCCGAGAGACCAAAGAGCGCCGGCAGGATGCGATAGCCGGTCGCCCAGAAGGGGGTGCTGGTCGCCGCCAACAAGGTGCCCGTATAGCTGGCCAGGAGTGCACCTGACAGCGCCGCGGGAACGCCTACCAATCTCGCTACGCGTCGCCCCGCTGGCAGGCCGAAAACATCGCTGGCCAGTTGGCCGACGGCGGCCAGGCCGGAGAACGTGCCGAACGCCACCAGTGTCCAGGAGCCGATGCTCATAGGGGACGTGCGGCGATAAATTCGCAGCATGTTGTACCAGCGGGACGGTGTCTGCAGGTCGGCGATCAACAGCACAGGACTGATGAGCGCTCCTGCGAGCGCCAGGTAGCGGCCGGCGCTGACCAGCTGCCTGTCGCGGCGGTGGCCCAGCAAGTCCACCACGGCAGCAATGACCTGCGCCGCGCCAGCCAAACCGCCAACGAAAAAATATGTCGCGACAAGGTAGCCCCAATGCCCGCCCTTCAATGCCGGCCGGTCGTAGTACGTCGGCGGTTGCTCACGCACCGCGCGTGTCGCTCCAGAAGATGGCGGCGGTGGCAACGGCTATTGAAGCCATTGCTGCCAGGCCGCGGACCAGGCCTGGGCGGACGCGCCGTGATGGCAGCGTCGGCGCCGGCGGGAGGTTGTACACCTCTGGACGCTGCGTCAATAAAAAGAACGCGTGCAGATCCCCAATTCCGCCGGTGCTGCCAGGCGAGCCGTCGACGCCATCGACGCCGTACAGGTACACCTGCTCCACGCCCCGCGACTTCAAGTCCTGCACGCGCGTCGCCGCCCGCGCCTGCAGCTCAGACAATACTCCGAACTGAATGGAGTCCGTTGGGCAGGATTTGGCACAGGCCGGCTCGAGCCCGCCCTTCAAGCGGTCGTAGCACAGCGTGCACTTGTGCGCCTTGCCATCATCCACGTCCAGCTCGACCACACCGAACGGACACGCCGGCGCGCAATACCCACAGCCATTGCAGATGTCCTGTTGGACAACCACCGTCCCGAATTCCGTGCGGAACAATGCCCCAGTCGGACACGCTTCCAAACACCCGGCTCGCGCACAATGCTTGCATACGTCGCTGAGCATCAACCAGTTGCTCTGAAAGGGCTGCATCGCTGTGACCCGCTCAGCGCCGTCACTCCGCAGGTGCTCGACAAACGCCACATGCCGCCACGTGGTCGCCGACAGTGCCCCAGTATTGTCGTAGCTGTGGCCCGTCAGTCCGCCGGACTCGGCAGGCAACAGGTTCCATTCTTTGCACGCCACTTCGCACGCTTTGCAACCGATGCAGAGTGTCGTATCGGTAAAGAAGCCATAGCGCTCACCTGGCTGCACCCGCGTGCCAGCTGTCAGCTGCGCTTCGTCTGCCATCATGGGCGACCACCAACCCGTTGGCCCCGTCGGCCCGGGCGGACGTTGCACGTGAACGCCTTGCCTTCATGGATCGTCGAGTTGGGATCGCCAACAATCGACGTCAGCGTGTTCGCCACGTCCCCCGTCGCATAGCCCAGCCAGCCGAAATGCCACGGCATGCCGACCTGGTGGACCTGTCGGCCGTCGATGACGAACGGCCGCAGGCGATCAGTCACGAGCGCTTTCGCTTCGACCTCGCCACGAGCGGTAGAAATCACGACCCAATCGAGGGTGCGAACGCCAAGCTCCGCAGCCAGCTCTGTCGAGATCTCCGCAAAGCCTTCCGGCTGGAGCTCGGCCGTGCTGGCTACCATGCGCGTCGGAATGCCGCCGGCGTGGTGCTCCGTCAAGCGGTATGTCGTCATCACGTACGGATAGCGCGTGTCGCCGACCTCGTGGTAGGGATTGTCCGGTCGCACCCACTTCTTGACCACCGGATTGTCCTGTTGGCGATAGACCGGGTTGCGGACTGGCGACTCGACCGGCTCATAGTGCGTCGGCAACGGACCGTCTTTCAGGCCTGACGGCACGAACAGCCAGCCTTTGCCGTCAGCGCTCATCATGAATGGCGAGCGTCCGTCATGGGCGTCCATGCCGATCTGGGGACCGGCGGCCCAGTTGGGCTCATAGTCCGGCGGTTTATCGATTGACACATCGGGGTGGTCTGGCCCGACCCAGGCACCTTTGTGCTCTGGCCCACCGTGCGGGTCCCAATGCAGATAGGCTTTGCGCGCCGACCAGGGTTTGCCAGACGGGTCGGCCGAGGCGCGGTTGTACATGAGGCGTCTGTTGCTCGGCCAGGTAAAGCCCCAGTCGAGATGCGTCCCCGGTCCATCCGGCGGGTCGGGTCGTCGTGCCCGCGCCTGATTGCGATCGTTCGCCGGATAGACGCCCGTGTAAATCCAACAACCGGCGGCGGTGGTGCCGTCATCTTTCAAATCTTTGAAGTCGGCGATCTGCTGACGGTCGTGCCAGGTGTAGCCGTTGATTTCTCTGAGCACGGCCTCAACGTCTGGCTCATGCAACGGTCCGCTCGTCGGATAGTCCCACGTCAACGACTTGATCGGCTCGTCTTTGGGACTGAGGCTGTCGGCGTACAACTGTTTCAGGCGCCGCCCCAGGTGATAGAAGAACCACGTCTCCGAGCGGCAGTCGGCTGGCGGCTCGACAATCTTGTCATGCCATTGGATCAGCCGATGCGTGTTGGTAAACGTGCCGTCTTTTTCGCCCGGCATGGCGGCGGGCATCAAAAAGATCTCGGTCTTGATGTCCCGCGGTCGTAGCTCGCCACGCTCGACCTCAGGTGAGCGGTACCAGTACGAGGCCGTCTCGTTCTCGAAGATCTCGCGCACCACCATCCATTCCAGATTGGGCAGCGCTTTGCGAACCAGCGTGGTGTTGTGACCGCCGACCACCGGGTTCTGGCCCATCAACAAGAGCCCGCGAATGGTGCCGTCGCTGATCGCCAGCATCATCGGTTCCTGCGAATGGTCGCCGACGATTTTCGGGATGAGCTGATAATTCCATTCGCCGCGCGGATCGATGGTGTCGCCGTACCACGCTCGCAGCAGACTGACGACGTATTTCGGGAAGTTGTGCCACCAGCCGGTCGGCGGCGACTCGTTATCGATGTAGTCCTTGAGGCTGTGATGTGGTTTACGCGCGCTCGGCTGGGTCAGATAGCCGGGCAGCATGTTGTACAGGGTGGGGATGTCGGTGCTGCCCTGAATACTCGAGTGGCCACGCAGCGCG
>DASYKL010000707.1:0-5018 GCA_035995405.1 Chloroflexota bacterium | reverse complement strand
CCGGCCAGACGTTGACCGTGCCAGCCCATAAGCCGCCACGGTCACTTGTCCAGCCAGGTCTCGCGCAAGGTGATCTGAGTCCAGGCGCCGGTCGCCATGTGCGTATAGCCTTTGACGTATTTCTGCATGGCTTCGCCCTGCTCGCGGCGGATCAAATACAGCCACGGCATGGTCTCGACAATGCGCTTCTGGATGTCCTGATAGATCTGGTTGCGTTTGGCATCCTCCAGCGTCTGCCGACCCTGGATCAGCAACTTGTCGATCTGGTCGTCCTTGAAGTGGATCTGCTTGGCAAAGAAGCCGGTGGAGCCGACGTACTCAGCGAGGAAGTCCGGATCGTTGAAGGCTGGCGCGGTGCCCCAGACATGGGTTGGATAGGTGCCCGCCTGAACCGTTTGACGGAACGTCAACCATTCTTGCATGACCAGGTTGCCGTTGATGTTGGCTTGCTTCAGCTCTGCCTGTGCGGCTTCGGCCGGTCGCGAGATCACGCTGTAGGTCGACGTGGACAGGATATCGATGTTCAGCGTTGGCTGGCCGGCTTGCTGCAGCAAGCTTTTGGCCTTCTCGAAATCCGGCTTGAAGGTGCCTTCGAGGTCAGCGGCATAGCCGACCCAGCCCTTTGGAATCAGTCCGCCGGTGATTGCTTCGCCATGCCCGGCGAACGCGACTTCGGCCATCTTGTCGCGGTTCATGCCGTAGGCAAACGCCTGGCGGACCCTCAGGTCGTTGACTGGCGGCGTGTCGTTGACGAAGGCCAGCCAGTTGAAGCCGAGCACTTTGTCAGACTTGAAGACCAGGTCGCTCGACTTCTGGACGATGTCCATCTGGGTGAACGGGACGTAGTCGATGAAGTCGACGGAGCCCGAACGCAGTGCGGTGACGCGGGCGGTGTCGTCGGCCATCGGGATGAAGGTAATGGCATCCAGGTAGGGCTGATTGGGTAGGAAGTAGCGGTCGTTGCGGGTCAGGTTGACGGCCAGCCCGGGCTGCCGATCGACGAACTTGAATGGCCCGCTACCCATCATGCTCGACTTGGGATCGACACCGCTCTCGATCCACTTGCGCGACACGATCACGCTGCTGTTGTCGGCAAAGACATACGGCAACGTCGCATTGGGCTGCTTCAAACGGAAGCGCACCACATTGCCTTCGCCGGCCTCGATGTTGTCGACGTCCGCCAGGCGGGGCGCGTTGGTCGCCGTGGTCGCCGGATTCATGATCCGCTGGAAACTGAAAATGACGTCGTCCGTCGTCAGCTCTGAACCGTCGTGGAACAGGACACCCTTCTTGAGCTTCATTTCATAGGTGGTGTTGTCGGCCCAACCGAACGAGTCGACCAGATCGCCGATGAGCTTGCCGTCCGGGCTGTAGGTCAGAAGCGTGCTCATCACCATCAGCTTTACCGTGCCAGAGGCTGCACCGGTAGACACGTGCGGCTCGAAGTTCGACGGGTCCGTGGACAGCCCGTAGCGCAGCGTGCCGCCACGTTTGGGGGTACCCTCGGCGCTTGCCGCGGCGGGGGCACTGGTCGCTGCTGGTGCCGCGGCTGGGGCTGCCGCGGTCGCGCCAGTCGGCGCTGCCGCGGGCTTGGCCGTAGCCGGCGCAGCTGGCGGAGCAGCCTGCTGACACGCGGCAAGTACCGCGATGACGGCCGAGGCGCCGCCGAATGTGACAGCCCGGCGCAGAAGAATGCGGCGCGATAGCCGCTGGCCGAGTTCCTGGCTGAGTTGACGATCAGTGTTCACATGAACCTCAAACGGCGCCCGGCGGGCTAGGAAGATCGGCGCATGCTACCCGAGTTCAGGAGCTTGCGACGACCCGCCGAACGGCAGCGATGATGCGGTCGAAGCTCGGCAACGCGTGCGGCCGAACTTTTCCGCTCGGCGTCGGCACTGGCGCGGTCCCCACGCGCACGACTGGCGCCCGCAGCGCCTGTGGACACTCCTCAGCGATACGTGCCGTAACTTCAGCGCCCAGGCCGCCAGTGACCCACGCTTCATGGACCGTGACCAGGCGGCCGGTCCGTCGAACCGACTCCAGCACACAGGCCGTGTCGAGTGGCTGGATCGAGCGCGAGTCGATGACTTCGACCTCTATCCCTTCGAGGCTTGCCAGCTGCTCGGCCGCCCGCAGGCTGAGCGGCACCATCGAGCCGATCGTCACGAGGGTGACATCATGCCCTGCTCGCGCCAGCCTGGCCTGGCCGATCGGCGTGGCCTCCCCGTCGCAATCCACTTCGCCACGTGGCGCGTGGGCCAGCGCCATGGGGTCGATGAACAGCACCGGATTGTCATCGCGCAGCGCGCTCAGCATCAATCCACGAGCGTCCGCGGGTGTGCCTGGCATGACGACTTTCAAACCTGGGACGTGGGCGAACCACGCCGAATAGTCTTGCGGATGACCGCCATACGGCCCATCACCAACTCGCGTCCGGACGACGACGGGCACACGCGCCACGCCGCCGCTCATATAGCGCAGGTTCGGCGCCTGGTTGACGAGCTGGTTCATCGCCGCCGGAAGAAATTCGCCGAAGCTGATCTCTACAATAGGCCGTTGACCGAACAGGGCCGCCCCGATGGCTGCCCCGACCATTGCCGACTCGGCGATGGGTGCTTCGCGGATGCGCCACGGACCGAACTCCGCGAACAGACCATGCGTTCCTTGCAGTGAGCCGCCCATCCGGCCGACATCTTGACCGATGTAGAACACGCGCTCGTCGCGCCGCATCTCACCTGCAATTGCGTCGATGACCGCTTCGGTCTGGCTCATGCGCACGCTCACCCGTACACGTCGTCCAGGCCCAGCTCGGCCGCGCCCGCATCAGGGGTTGCGCGCGCTCGCGCGAGCGCTTGCGCTACCTCCTCAGACACTTCGGCGTGGACGCGTTGAAGTGTGTCAGACCTGGCCGCACCCCGCTCCAGAAGCCGATAGGCGTACCAGTCCAGAGGATCCTCGAGTCCCTGTGGCTCCGGCTGCAGGCGGTACGCCTGGTCGTCTCCGGCCCAGTGGCCGCGCCAGCGCCAGGTCCTTGCCTCGATCAGCGTTGGCCCGTCTCCCGCGCGAGCGCGTTCGATCGCCCGTTGAACACTGGCGCGAACTGCCTCGACGTCGTTGCCGTCGACGCACTCACCTGGCATGCCGTACCCCGCCGCGCGGGCAGCCACTCCGGCGGGCAGGTAGTCACTTGCCGACTGCGAGATGGCCCAGCCATTGTTCTGGCAGACGTAGACGATCGGCAGTTGCCAGCAAGCCGCCAGACTGAGCGCTTCGTGGACGTCGCCCCGATTGGCCGTCCCGTCGCCGAACGTGCAGACGCACACCCGATCGCTCCGCTCGTAGTGAAACGCGAGGGCCGCGCCAGTCGCCGTCCCGATGGTCGTTCCAAGATCGCCCGCTACCCACGGCACGATACCCAGCTCGACCGGACCGTTGAATGGCACCGATCGTCCTTTGTTGTAGCCAGCGGCTTTGCCCAGCACTTGCGCCGCCAGCCGCCACATCTCTGCGCCGCGCATCAGATACACGACGTAGGGATCGCGATAGTGTGGCGCGGCTGCATCATTCGGTCGTAGATCGACGAAACTGCCGACGACCGTCGCTTCTTCGCCTTCGATAGGAAACCAGCGCGGGTTCTCCAGGCACAGGGCTCGATCGAGCTCGCGGCAGACCACAAGCCAGCGATACAGCGCTAGCGGATCGGCCATCCCGCGCCTGAGTGTACCGCCGTAGGCGCGGCCGTTCGTACGCGGCGATCGGCCTCAACGTCTACACTTCTCCAAATTCTGTGCGAGGGCAGGTCAGGCTAGGGGTCGGCCCTGGGGGATAAGAAACTATGGATACCGATCGTCGACTCAGTCGCCGCCACGTTTTACGTGCCTTTGGCTTTGCCTCCGGCGGGCTCGTCATCACTGGCCTGCTCGCCGCCTGTGGCAGCCCTGCCCCGCAGGCTGCGTCCGCACCTACGACAGCACCTGCGACCGCTCCAACGGTGGCTCCCGTGGCGGCTGCGCCCACCTCTGCACCCGCCAGCGCCGCCAAGCCCACTGCCGCCAGCAGTGCGGCGACCGCGCCCAGCGGCAAGACACCCAAGCGCGGCGGCGTCCTCAAGATCGCCCTCAACCAGGAAGCCAACACCGTCGACCCGCACAAGTCGCGCGACATTGCCGGGACGCACATCAAGGGCATGATCTACAGCCAGCTGGTCAAGTATGGCCGCGACCTGCAGATCCAACCCGACCTGGCTGAGCGCTACGACAACCCCGATCCGTTGACCTACGTGTTCACACTCCGCCAGGGCGTCAAGTTCCACGACGGTGCAGACCTTACCGTCGACGACGTCATCGCCTCGTACGAGCGACTCCTCGATCCGTCGATCGGGGCACCGGTGTACACGTTCATCAAGGGCATCGACACCATGACTGCCCGCGACGCGAACACCGTCGAATTCAAAATCAAGGCGCCGCAAGCGAACTTCCTGGCTTCGATGGCCCTGGCTGGCAACTTCATCGCCCAGAAGCAAAAGATCAAAGCCAATGCCGACTTCGAGACCGACCTCGTCGGCACCGGTCCATTCAAATTCGTCTCGCGTACACCAGGTGTGGAGACGAAAGTGGAGCGCAACCCGAACTACTTCATGCCGGGCCTGCCGTACCTCGACGGGATTGCCTATCGGCCGGTGTTCGACGATCCCGCGCGCATGAACGCGCTCAAGTCCGGAGATGTCGACCTCTCCACGTACATCACCTGGGCGGCTATGGGCGACATCGAGCAGAGCTCGTCGCTCACTCTGCAGTCGCAAAAAGCCGGTGGCTACGTCGAGCTGGACCTGCGTGTCGATCGCGCGCCGCTCGACAACCCCAAGCTGCGGCAGGCCATCAACTACGCGATCGATCGCGACGCGCTCATCAAGACCGCGACTTCAGGTCGCGGCCAGCCGTGTTACGGCGGGCCGATTCCGCCGTGGATGCCGGCCTATAACAAGGATCTCGAGAACCTGTATCGCTTCGACCAGGCCA
>DASYKL010000706.1:0-1796 GCA_035995405.1 Chloroflexota bacterium | reverse complement strand
GCTCCATGTTCGAGCGGCCGGCATGTCGCCGTCTGCCGGTGATGTCATCGTCGCCATCGTGCCCATCGATGATCTCGACCGATCTTCACAGCGACGCACCCAGGTCATCGCTGGCGGGATCGTCGGGCTGGTGCTGGCCCTGATCCTGATCGGACTGGTCCAGGCCCGCGCCATTGCGCGGCCGCTGGAAAACCTGGTCATGGTCGCGGGGGCCATCGTCCGTGGCGAATACCGCCGTGTCGGACCAAGCCGCAACCACGAAGTGCACGCCCTCGGGCGAGCGGTCAACCACCTGGCGAGTCAGGTCGAGCACAAGCTCGCCGAACTGACCCACCAGGCGACGCACGACTCCCTGTCCGGGCTGGCCAATCGGCCGGTCCTGATCGCCGAGCTCGACGAAGCTCTGCAGGCCAACCCGGCGGCGGGCAGCGTGGCGATCCTGTTCGTCGACCTCGACAACTTCAAAATCGTCAACGACAGCCTCGGCCATGCCGCCGGTGACCGTCTGATCGTCTCCATTACCGAACGGCTGCGCACGTTGTTCGCCGCTGAGCCAGGCGTCCGCGCCACTATCGCCCGTGTTGGCGGTGACGAATTCAGCATTCTGCTGCGCAATGCCGCGTCACCCGACAGTGGCCGCCAGGTGGCAGAGCGCCTGGCTGTGGCGCTCGCCGCGCCGCTGGAGATTGGCCGCTACCAGCTGGTGATCTCGTGCAGCATCGGCGTGGCCTACAACGCCGCCGGCATGACCGCCGAGGATCTGCTGCGGGCCGCCGACGTCGCGATGTACCGCGCCAAAGCGGCTGGTCGCGGCAGGCACGTCGTCTATGACAGTGCCATGGGTCAGGATGCGGCCGACCGCCTCGATCGCGAGACCGAGCTGCGCCAGGGCCTCGATGACGGCGCGTTCGAAGTCTATTACCAGCCGATCGTCGACCTGACCAACGGTGCCGTGCGCGAAGTCGAAGCTGTGGTCCGCTGGCACCATCCGCGCTACGGACTCGTCGCGCCGGCCGATTTCATTCCGCTCGCGGAAGAAACCGGGCTGATCGTGCCACTCGGGCGGTGGGTGCTCAAAACGGCTTGCAGCCAGCTGCGGGCGTGGCAGCTCGAGTATCCATTCGGGCCGCCACTGTCGGTCAGTGTCAACCTATCGGCTCGCCAGCTGCAGCAGCCGGGCTTTGTCGACGAGCTGCAACATATCGTCTCGGCGGCCGGCATCGCTCCCAAAGATTTGCGGCTGGAGATCACCGAGAGCTGCTTGATGGAGCAGCACGAAGTCGATCAGCTGCGCACCCTGGCAGCATTCGGCGTCGAGCTGGTCATCGACGACTTCGGGACGGGCTACTCATCGCTCGCGCGTTTGAGCGCACTGCCGATCAGCACGCTCAAGATCGATCGCGGTTTCGTGGCCGACCTGGGTCGCGAACCGCGCGCCGACGCCGTGGTCGAGACCATCATCACACTGGCGCACGCGCTGCATCTGACCGTGACTGCCGAAGGCATCGAGGAGGCGGCGCAAGCAGCCCACCTGACGGCCCTCGGTTGCAGCCATGGCCAGGGGTATCTGTTCGGTCGTCCCCAGCCTGCGTCAGCGCTGCGTTTCAGCGGCGGCCGCTACGCCAACGCGGCCTGACGTGAGCGGCTTACGGGCCGAGGGGTGGTAGCGGCGGTAAGGCCGGCACTACCGGCGTTGCCGTCGGGCTAGTGGTCGGAATGGCCGTCACAGCTTCGGCCGTCGGCGTCGGGCTGGGTTCGCCACCAAAGAGGGCCGTTCCCGTCGCTTTAGGCTAAAC
>DASYKL010000705.1:0-5723 GCA_035995405.1 Chloroflexota bacterium | reverse complement strand
ACGAGATTGTCTTCCAGCACGCCGCCAGCCCTGACAAGACGCTCGTTTTCGTCGAGGGCGCCACGCACGGCATCAGCACGTGTAAGGACTGCGAACAGTTCCCCGGCCAATACGGCGACACCGTCAAGACCACGTTCGACTACGCCGCGGGCTGGCTCGAGAACCACTTCGTCAGCCACTGACGGCGGCTTTTTCTGGAGGTTCGGCGCGCGGCCGCCCGATAGACGAATCTCTCTCAGCTCCTGTTCGCTGCTGCAGGCTCTCCACCGTCAGCCGCCGCCGCGCGTGCCGCAACCGTTACCATCATCGGCCTGTGGTGACGGGCGATTCGCTGCGCGTGCTGGCGGTAGTGCCCGCGCGCGGCGGATCCAAGGGGATTCCGCGCAAGAACCTGCGCCTGCTCGGCGGCAAGCCGCTGGTAGCGCACGCCGTTTCGGCTGGCCTGGCCGCGCAGCTGGTCACCCGCGTCTTCTGCTCGACCGATGATCCCGAGATCGCCGAAGCGGCCCGAGCCGCTGGCGCCGAGGTGCCCTTCCTGCGCCCACCCCAGCTGGCCGCCGACACGTCCGAGGATTGGCCGGTTTTCGTCCATGCCCTCGATTGGCTCGAACGCGAAGAAGCCTGGCAGCCCGAGCTCGTGGTCAACCTGCGGCCGACGTCGCCGCTGCGCCAACCCAGCCACGTCGATGCCGCGATTCGGCTGCTTCTCGAGACCAGCGCCGATTCGGTCAAGTCGGTATGTCTGGCTCGGCAGCACCCGCACAAGATGTGGCTGCGCCAACCCAACGGCATCATGGGCCCGTTCCTTCAAACCGCGTTTCGTCTCGGGCGAGGACCCGACGTGCCGCGGGCCGAGCTGGAAGACGTGTATTGGCAAAACGGCGTGGTCGACGTGACCCGTCGAGCCGTCATCCTGGAACAAAAAGTGATGATCGGGCAGCGTGTGGCCGGGCTCGTCACCGATGCGGCCGACTCGATCGATATCGACACGCTCCTCGATCTGCAGTTGGCCGAGCTGCTGTTGGGCCAGCGAGCGGCGATGTCGTCGTCGCCTGGAGTGGCATGAGGGGCCTGATTGTTGGGCTCGGCTCGATCGGTCGGCGCCACGCCCGCAACTGGGCGACACTCGGCCTCGGTCCTCTGGCTGTATGTCGCCAAACGACAATGCCACAGCCCGAGCCGCTCGGTGTCGCGGTGGACCTGTTCGATGACCTGGACGCCGCCCTCGCCCAACGCCCTGACGTCGTGATCGTCACCAACCCGACGAGCCTGCATCTCGAAGTCGCCTGCCTCGCCGTCCAGGCGGGCGCACACGTCCTCGTCGAGAAGCCGCTCAGCCACACCCTCGCGGGCCTCGACCAATTGCACCAGGACGCCCAGCGTCTACGGCGCCACGTCATGGTCGGCTACAACCTGCGGTTCCATCCTGGGCTGGCCCGTCTGCGTGAGCTGGTCCACGCGGGAGCAATCGGTCGCGTCGTGAGCGCTCGCGCCGAGGTGGGCGAATACCTGCCCGATTGGCACCCGTGGGAGGACTATCGCCAGGGTTACAGCGCACGCCAGGATCTGGGCGGTGGCGCGCTGCTGACCTTTAGCCACGAGTTGGACTCGCTGTGCTGGGTACTCGGTGCGCCGACTCGGTTGACGGCGATGGCGGCGCATGCCAGCTCGCTCGAGATCGATACCGAGGATCTCGCTGAGATTATCCTGCAGTTTCCTGATGGACCGCTAGCCACGGTGCACGTCGACTACGTACGCCGGCCGCCGCGGCGCACCCTCGAAGTGGTGGGCGAAGATGGGGTCCTGCTGTGGGAGTATGACGCGAATCGTCTGTTGCGCTACACCCCGCTGTCTCGGCAATGGCGAATCGAAGAAGGCGACCCGAGTTTCAACCGCAACGACACATACCTGGCCGAGCTACGCCACTTCGCGGCCTGCGTCGAAGGTGAACAGGCGCGGCCGCTGATCGATAGCGAACAAGCCGCCGCCGTGCTGGCGATTGCCCTTGCGGCGCTGCGCTCGTCGAGCGCCGGACGAACGATCGATCTGCAAGCAGAAGGAGCACCGACGACCACGTGGCTGAAGACGCTGGGCGGCTAGAGGGGATCGCCTCGCCCATGGGTGAGCAGTCTGGGCCGCCGCCGACGCCTGGCGCCGAGTCCGACGCCGAAGCGGTTCCGTTTCCCGACCTGTTCCGCCTCGACGGCCGCGTAGCGCTCATCACCGGCGGCGCCGGCCTCCTCGGCCGCCGCTACTGCGAGGCTCTCCTGCAGGCGGGCGCCCAGGTCGTCATCGCCGACCTCGATGGCGCCCGAGCCGAGGCCCTCGCTGCCGAGCTGTCCGCCTCCACCGCTTCGCCCGCTTCGGCGGAGGCGACTGCCTCGGCTCCCCCCCGCTCTGTAACGGACCTCGGGACTGTGGCTCCCGCCCGCGCAACCGACGTGAGCGCGGCAGCCTCTGCCAGCCCATCCAGTGGCTGGAGCGCCTCGGCCGCACCAAGGACCCTCGGCGTCCGCCTCGACGTCAGCAACGAAGCCTCCGTCCAGAAAGCTTTTGCTGCTGCTGTCCAACACTTCGGCCGCCTCGACATTTTGGTGAACAACGCCGCCCTGACCGTCCGCGGCGGCTCGGAACGCCTCTCGCCCGCCGATTACTTCGCTCCTTTCGAAACCTATAAACGCGAGGTTTGGGACCAGGCCCTTGCCGTCAACCTGACCGGTATGGTCCTCTGCGCGCAGGCCGCCGGCCGTCAGATGCTGCGCCAGGCGCCTGCCGGCGGAGTGATCGTCAACATCTCGTCCACCTACGGCGTCGTCGCTCCCGATCAGCGCCTCTATGACAACGTCAAGAGCCCCTACGCTGACACGGGCTTCAATACCCCCGTCAGCTACGCCGTCACGAAGACGGCCGTGCTAGGCTTGACCCGCTATCTGGCGACGTACTGGGGCAGCAAAAACATCCGCGTCAACGCGCTCACACCACACGGCGTGTTCGACAATCATGACGACTCGTTCGTCCGCAACTTCACCTATCGCTCCCCAATGGGTCGCATGGCGCGCAACGACGAGTACCGTGGTGCGTTGTTGTTTCTAGTATCTGATGCGTCGAGCTATATGACCGGCGCGAACCTCATCGTCGACGGAGGCTGGACCGCCTGGTGACCTCGCGAACAATCAAGATTGGTCGGCGGCTCGTCGGCCACGGGCAGCCGTGCTTCGTCATTGCGGAGGGCGGTGTCAACCACAACGGCCAGCCGGCTCTGGCCGAGGATCTGGTCCGCATCGCCGCCCAATGCGACGCCGACGCAGTCAAGTTCCAGAAGCGGACCATCGACGAGCTGCTGACGCGGGCCGCCCTTGACCGGCCGTACGTCAACCCGAACTCCCTCGGCGCCACCTATGGCGAGCACCGTCAAAAACTCGAATTATCCGAGCAGGACTGGATCCGCCTCCGCGACCTCGCCACCGGTCTGGGCCTCGAGTTCATGGGCAGCGCCTGGGATCGCGGCAGCGCCGATCTCCTGGATGCGCTCGACACGCCCGCCATCAAAACTCCCTCAGCCGTGCTGACCGATCTTGACTTGATGGAATACATCGCCCGCAAAGGGCGCCCGATGATCGTCTCCGCGGGCATGAGCACACTCGAGGAAATCGATCAGGCCGTAGACCGCATCCTCCGCCACACAAATGACCTGATCCTGCTGCAATGCACGTCGGCGTATCCCAGTGAATTCGGCGACATCAACCTGCGCGTCATGGACACATTTTCCAAACGCTACGGAATTCTCGTTGGGTACTCCGGTCACGAGCGCGGCATCGCCGTGACAGCCGCCGCGGCGACGCTCGGCGCGTGCGTTGTCGAGCGCCACTTCACCAAAGACCGCACGCTTCCTGGACCGGACCACGCGGCGTCGCTAGAGCCAATCGGCCTCGAAAAGTTGATCCGTGACATTCGCCACATAGAAGCAGCGCTCGGCAGCGGCGAAAAGCGCATCGCTGCGGCAGAGGTCCCCGTCCGCGCGCGTCTGGGCAAGAGCGTCGTGTCCACCCAACATATCTCCGCGGGCTCGACCCTCCGGCTCGACATGCTGACCGCCAAATCGCCCGGCGACGGCATCGCCGCTAACCACCTGGCGGACCTCGTCGGCCGCGTCGTGCCGGTCGACGTTGCTGCCGACACGCTCCTCCCGACCGAAGCGCTGCACTGGGAAACCGCGCGTGACGGCGTCGGAACGCGCTCGTAGAGTGCGCCTGCTGTGCGTTGACGTCGATGGTGTATTGACGGACGCCGGCATGTACTACGGTCCTGACGGCGAAGTCCTGAAAAAATTCAACACGCGCGACGCCATGGGTCTGCAACGCGTGCGCGATGCAGGCATCGGCGTCGCCATCATCTCTGGCGAAGACAGCGCGATCGTCCACGCTCGTGCAGCCAAGCTCCTGATCGATGACGTGTTCGTCGGCGCAAAAAACAAGCGCACCGCTATCGACGAGTTGTGTACGCGCCACGGCCTGGACTTGCAAGAAGTCGCGTTCATCGGCGATGACCTGAATGACCTGCCGGCGCTGGAGTGTGTCGGCTTGGCCTGTGCGGTTGCTGATGCCGCCGGCCCGGTCCTGGCCGCGGCGCACTATGTCACCACCCGCCGAGGGGGTGACGGCGCCGTACGCGAGTTGTGTGAGTTTCTCATCGCCGCGCAACAGTGAACGTGCGCGGAGCGACTTTCGCCCGCTGGCGCGAAATTCTGTACATGCTCGTGCTGCGCGATTTAAAGGCACGCAGCAAACAAGCTTATCTCGGCTACGTCTGGATCCTGATCCAGCCATTGCTGCTGACCGGTGCGTTCTCATTTCTAGTGCAGCAAGTGCTCGGCCGCAGCGATTTATCAGACGTTCCCTATCCCGTATTTGTAATGTCGGGTGTCATCGCCTGGCAGTTTTTCGCCAACAGCCTGCTCGAATGTACGGAGTCGCTGGTCAAGAACGTGGACTTGGTGCGGCAGGTGTATTTTCCGAGAGAAATCCTGGCCATTTATCCGGTCTTCGCCCGTTTGATCGACGTCGCGGTCGGCTGCGTTGCTCTGGCAGTATTCATGCTCGCGTACCACCTGCCTCTGTCCGGCTGGGTAGTCCTGGCTCCACTCGTCTTGCTGGTAGAAATGCTGTTCGCCGCGTCGATCGGCTTGTTGCTGTCAGCGGCCAACGTCGCCTGGCGCGACATCTCTCGCGGTCTGCCGCTGATCCTGTTCCTGGCACTCTACGCCGTGCCAGTGTTGTACGCCCCGGATCGCGTGCCCGCCGCCGTTCGGCCGATCTTCGACCTGAATCCGATGGCCCATCTCGTAGACACCTTCCGCGCCGCGATCCTCGGCACCCACACCCCGGATGTGCTGGGCCTGCTGGTCCTCCTGGCCGTGAGTCTGGTCACGCTGTTCGTCGCGCAGCGGATCTTCACGGTGTTCGATGGGGTACTGGCTGATGTCATCTAACCGGCTCGTCCAGATGGATGGAGTCTGGAAACGCTACTTGCTCGGCCAGCGCCGCGGCGCACGCGGCGTAGTCGTCGACTTGCTCCGGCGTCGCGCCGCCCAGACCGTCCATTGGGCCGTCAGTGACTTGTCACTCCAATTGGCGCGTGGCGAATCGCTCGGTCTGGTCGGACGCAACGGCGCAGGTAAGACCACCGCGCTCCGTCTGCTCGCTGGAATCAGCCGTCCCACGCGC
>DASYKL010000704.1:0-3821 GCA_035995405.1 Chloroflexota bacterium | reverse complement strand
CGATGAGGATTCCTGCTCTCACGCGGGGGTCAGTTGTAGCACGTCGCGCGAGGGCTCGAGAGCGCTCGGCGTCAGGTTGCAGCTTGAGTTCGGCCGCGCCAGAAGTGGCCAGTGGTGCCTGCGCCATCGGCCGTTGCGGTGACGGCACGCTCGCGCCGGTGCCGCTCTCCGACGAGATTGCGGCGAGGAGTTCGGCTGCGCCAGATGTAGCAAGCAGTGTTGGCTGCGGCAGCGGCACAGACCGTCTCGCCACGCCTGCTCAAAACGCCGAGGCGGCCGCGCACGCGAACGAGCCACCGCTGGCGCCATACACGGCGCTGGAATCTCGGGTAAGACTCCGCCCCGCTCTAGCTCATCCCAGAGCGAGGCGCACCGCCGTCAATCGGGAGATGACAGCCAAAAAAAGGCTCGCGGCAACTCAGCGGGCTCGTCGGCTGCTGCTCGCGATGAGCTCTGGGTCTGCGGGGGATGGCAACGTGCCGACGGCAGCGGTTAGCTCCTCTTGGGGTGGGGTGCCGTAGACGCTGGTGCCGCAGTAAGGGCACATCTTCCAGCGCAGGACCAGCGGCCGGTCGCACTCGGCGCACGTGCGCTTGAGTCGGGTCTGGCACCACGGGCAGAAGATGAATTCCGGCTCGACGCGCTGTTTGCAAACCGGGCACGAGTTGTGGACCTGGATACCCTGCAGGAAGGCTTCTTCCTCGAGGGAGTCTTCGTACAGTTGGGCGAGGGTTTTCGGCGGGCGCAGGATGACGTAGATCAGCAGGCCGGGAAAACTGAAGACGGCGACCAACAGCGTGGCTGCGACCTGGAGAAAGATGTCGGTAGTACGCGCGCGGATGTCACGGAACGTCCACCACACGCTGGCGATCCACAGCGCCACGAGGTACGCGGCGATGATCGTGATCCCGATCCGAAGGATGCGCTCGAGCTGGGTGACGAAATCCTGGAGATCCATGGGCGCTCCTGGGGGAGGTTCTGTTCAGCGGTCGTTCAGGCAGTCAGGCGCGAGTCGAGGCCTGCACTCGGATGGCCGAGGCAAGCGCACCTAAGCGCAGGTCGCGTGCCAGACTCTACTGCACCGCCGGCTCGCTCGTCCGACAACATTGTCGGCGCGGGTCAGCCATCATCACCACTAGTGAAACGAGAACACTTGCGCCATCTGGGAAACAAGGCACGCTGCAGGATGAACCACTGTTGGCCAGGCTGACCTCGGCTGGAGTCGATACGCGTGCGGCGATGGGTGGACTACCGGACAATACCCAGCAGCTGTGTGCGCGTATCGGCGAGGCGTTTCGACGTGTTGATCCGTCACTCGAGCTGTTTCTGGTTGGCGGCGTGGTGCGCGACCTCCTGCTCGGGGCGGCGGCGCCGCGCGATCTCGATTTCGCTACCAGTGCGGCGCCCGCTCAGACCGAGCGGGCCCTCAGCGCGGCCGGCGGCAAGGTGTTCAAGATCGGTGAGAAGTTCGGCACCATCGGCGGCATCTTTTCGACGCGGTCGGGTGACGTGCAGGTCGAGATCACGACCTATCGCGCCGAGGCGTATGAGCCTGGCTCGCGTAAACCGGCTGTTGCGTTTGGGCAGGTGCTCGCCGACGACCTGGCCCGGCGCGACTTCACCATTAACGCCATGGCGTTGGATCCCCTGAGTGGGGACGTGCACGACCCGTTCGGCGGGCAGGACGACCTGGCGGCGGGCGTGATCCGAGCCGTCGGCGACGCGGCGGAGCGATTCGCCGAAGACCCATTGCGGCTGTTGCGGGCTGTTCGTTTTGCCAGCCGGCTGGGATTTGCCATCGACAGTGAGACGACAGCCGCGATCGCGGGCACGGCGGCGAGCCTGGCGTCGATCAGTCGAGAGCGCGTGCGCGATGAGCTCGAGAAGATCCTTGTCGGGCCGGCGCCGTCGCGCGGAATTCGTCTGCTGTGCGACGTCGGTTTGGCCGATTACAGCCTGCCCGATGTGCCCAAGCTGCGCGGCATGGAGCAGGAGGCAGCCAGCGCTCAGGGAAGGCATAAGGACGTCTTCAGCCACACGCTGCAGGTGCTCGACCGCACGCCGCCGCGTCTGGCGTTGCGCTGGGCGGCGCTGCTGCACGACATCGCCAAGCCGGCCACGAAGCGGATCGAAAACGGCAAGGTCACCTTTCATGGGCACGACCACAAGGGCGAACGGATGGCTCGGCGGCTGCTCGGAGAGTTGAAAGTCTCGAGCGAGCTGGTCGACCGTGTTGGGCGCCTGGTGGGTTTGCACCTGCGGGCCAATGCCTACGCCGGCGAGTGGACCGACAGCGCGGTTCGACGGTTCGTGCTCGAAGCTGGGGAGGATTTGCTCGAGGACTTGCTGCAGCTGTCGCGAGCCGACGTGACGACGAGCCGCGTCGAGCGGCGGATGGCGATTGCGCGTAGCGTGGCCGAGCTGGAGCGACGGATTCGCGAACTGCGTGAGGAGGAGGACATCGCGCGAATCGCGAGTCCGCTCGACGGGTTGGAGTTGATGGAGCTGTTCGGGCAAGGGCCCGGCAGATGGATTCAGCCGCTCAAGGATCAGCTGCGGGAGATGGTGATCGAGGGCGAGCTGCGGCAGGATGACAAGGCCGCGGCGGCGATCGTTGCGCAGCGGCTGTATCGCCGGTCGCTCGAGACGACGGCGTAGGCGCCGAAAGCGGGCGACGCCGCGTTTGGGCAGCGGCGACCACACGGGCGACGCACGCTCACTGCATAGCGCTCGGGATAACGCTCGGGATAGCGCTCGGGCGGCGTGAAACGCGGCGGCGGAAGGAGCGACAACCAGTGTCTCAAGCGGTTTCGGGCTGGCAGGTCGGCAGCCCGAGCGGCGAGGCGGTGTGGCGCCTTGGCGTGACGTTGCGGCAGCAGGCGTGGAGGGCGAGACAGGTCGGCCGCGGGGCTGCGCGGTGAACACCGTGGGTGCTGGGCGGCCGCGTCGCCATGAGTACGAATGCGGCCGGTTAGTAGTGCGCAGTCAGGCGTACTGTGTCGGAACCGACGGGGCTGCAGGAATAGGAAATGGTGTCAGCGGCGGCACGGAGCGTCTCGTAGCTGGAGACGGTCGCGGTCACATCACGAGTGGGGAACGACAGCTTGAGCGCCGAATCAATCGTGTATGTCTCGATCAACGTCACACCTAGCAGATTGGTTTCGACCCGCCCGTCTTCGAAGGTCGACGGCAGGGCGTCGATCACGATGCGGCTGGCTTGGGGTGCTTGAGTGAGGCAGGCGTCGAGGGCAGTCCGGAAGCGCTCGGTGACGTCGCCCGCGACCTGCCACTGATCGTAGCGACGCAATAGGGGCGAGGCGCTCAGCGTGGCCAGCGTGTAAACGGTCAGGCCCACGAGCAGTCCGACTGCGACGGCCGTGGACGCCAGCGGCCGCCAGCCGCCGCCCGGGGGAACAGAGGGCCTCACGGGCTCGTTGATGGCTCGAACACGTCCGCGGGCCTTCTTTATCTGGCACGCGGCGCCTTCCAGTCCCGCGGCAACCACGAGCGACAGACCAACCAGCGCGAAATAGGCTAGCCAGGCGATCGTGGATATCTTGAGCAGTGCAGCGAAGAAGCCAAAGGCGACAACCCACAGCATGCCGCTCAGCAGCAGCCAACTATAGCGACGCGGCAGCGCCAGACTGGCGACCAGCAGGCAGACCACTATCAGCGCGGCACCGCGCGGCCAGACTTCACGCGTCGACGACGCCAGACTCGCTATCACCCAGGCCAGGTCGCGCGTGAAGGCGCCTAGCGTCTGGCTGTACTGGTCCATATCGACGAACAGCAGTGTCGCGAGTTCGGAGCCGCCGCCCAGG
>DASYKL010000703.1:0-7939 GCA_035995405.1 Chloroflexota bacterium | reverse complement strand
CAACGAACGGGCGTCGCCAGGGTCGCCGGATTGACTCATACCCCAGCCGAGCTCGGCTACAAAACCGGCTCGTCGGAGACTCGCGGCGCTGCTCGCCAGCCGCACGTAGGGCTGCTGCGCCATCTTTTGCCGCGCATCGTCTGAAAGCTCGCCGATCAGCAGCGTCGGCTCGACGATCAACGCTTGCAACTGTTCGACGGTCGCCAGGACCGGCGCTTCGACGCACTGGCCGTCCACGTAGAGCGCCACGGCGTAGCGCCCGCGGCCGGCCTCGACAATGGTCCGCACGGGCACTTCGACCACGCCCGCGGCGGCCGCCAGCGCATCCAGCGACGACACGCCCCAGACGGGAATGGACAATCCGGTGGCTATGCCTTTGGCGACGCTGAGCGCCACGCGGACCCCGGTGAACGAGCCAGGGCCGCGGGCGACAACCAGGCCCGTCAGGTCGCCTGGCGTGCAGCCGACGCGATCCAGGGCGACCTCGACCTCGATCAGCAGCCGTGTTGAGTGCTCGCGACCAGCCAACCAGGTCGTCTCAGATAGCACCCGCTGCCCGTCGAACAGCGCCACGCTGGCCGTGCTGGTGGACGTGTCAAGCGCCAGCAGCAGTGGCGCGCTGGTAGTCACGCCGCTGTGGCAGCGGCACGCAGCCGCTCATCTCTCGTCTCGAGGTGCACGGCCCGGCCAGCATCATGAACGTCGAAGCGCAGCACGTGGCCGCCCTCACGCAGCTGGGCCGGCAGTCGATCGGCCCATTCCACGGCCGAGACGCCATCGCCGAACAGGTCTTCGCTCAAGCTTTCCCAGAGCTCGGGCTCGACCTGCTCAAGGCGATACAGGTCGACGTGATACAGCCTGAGCCGACCCTGGTACTGGGTCTCGATGACGAACGTCGGACTGCTCACCGGCGTCTCGACGTCCAGCCCCTGGGCGAGACCCTGGACGAACGTCGTTTTGCCGGCGCCGAATGGGCCCTCGAGGAGAAACAGGTCGCCGGCCACAGCCACGCGACCGAGTGCGATGCCCAGCGCACGCATACGCTCGGGGCTGGGCACATCGACGATCACGTGCCGCCGGCTGGCTTTGGCTCGGAAGCTTCGGCGACGGGTTTGGGCGTGGGCGAAGGCTGCTCCCGCGTGTGATTGGTCACCACCTCGGCGAAGACCATCGCATTGGGTACCAGAACCTGCACGTTCTCGCGGGTGCGCAGCTGCGTGGTTCGTACACCGATGTTCTCGACGACGCCTTGCTGCTCTTTGACGCGGATCGTGTCGCCGACGCGAAAGGGTCGTTCGAGCAGCAGGTAGACGCCGCTGAAGAAGTTTTTCAGGATGTCCTGAATAGCCAGGCTGAAGGCCAGGCCGACGGCGCCGAAGATCGTGACCAGGCCAGCGGCGCTGACGCCGAGGACGCTCAGGACCAACAGGATGGTCACGATGACGAAAATCACCGCCAGGCCACGTTTGACCAGGATCTGCGTCTCTGAATCGACCCGCTGGCGGCGCATCGCGCTGCCGGTCCAGTTGAGCGCCAGCCGCAGACCGATGAACGAGGCGAAGACAACGAGAAGCGCTCGCAGTAGATCCAGCGAACCCGTGGCTAACAGCGCCTGCAAGGCGCCCGCGACGTCGATGTTCATCGTGCCGCGAGCGGTGTTTCGCGTTCCCCGTCGGTTGGCATACCGCCTGTCAGTGTAGGCGGCGCCTGACCGTGGGCGGCCAGGTGACGGCTAGCCGCGAAGCTACCGCCGTCCTCTGACCCGAAGAATTCTCGAAGAATTGAGGGTTAGGAGCGCTCGGGGGTCTGCTGGGCCATGAGCAGGCGAGCTTCTTCGCCGACGCCCAGGTCTTCGCAGTCTCGATACGTCGAGTAGAGCGCTTTGTTGACCAGGCGCATATGCCAATCGTTGCCGTCGGCGACGTTGACCATGTCGCGGCGCTGGCGCTGGAGATGTGAGAGGCGCATCAAAAAATGCAGCTGAGTCGGGGAATAGGACTTGAGGTTGCTGCCGGCGCCCTGCGGAAGTCGCGGCAGAATGTTGCGGACATTCGACTGCTCGGCCTTCATGCCTTCTCCTCCTCGGACGTTCTCTGACTCAGTGGGGTTCACGCCTGTCTCTCTCACGTCTGTAGGAACAGTCTACCAGTGTCCAGACCCTTTTCTCTCGCCTGTGCGAGGTTGCGCGCATCATAGGTCTGCCTCTGGCGCTGCACAAGATTTCGTTGCGTCACAGTTCGTTTTGCCGATCCGAAGATCATGATTGGGTACACTCCCAGACAGAAATACGACGGGACGACATGGCCGGATGGCCGCAAAGTCCCGACGGGTTCACTCGTGGAGTTGAGCCAACCACCATAGCGCAAGTATCGGCCACGCTCGCGACTTATCCAGTCGTCGCATGCGCCGGCACAGCGCCCTTCTCGGAGCACACTTGAGCACTCGTTTTCGTTTTGCAATCCTGGCATTTTGCGCATTGCTGCTGACTGCTTGTGGTCAGAACGCGGCCCCGGCCGCACCGACCGCGGCCCCGACACGTGCAGCCACGGCCGCGCCTTCATCGGCGCAAGTCAGCAACGCGCTCAGTCCCTTGCCGAAGCCGTCTGCTTCGGCGAGTCCTGTTTCTGCAGCATCTTCCGCCTCGCCGGCGGCACAAGGAGCACCAGTGTCTTCTTCTGCACCCAAGCAGTTTTCCGCGGCGCCTTCGATGCAGATCGACGGAGCCAAGAAATACACGGCTACGCTCGATACGAGCCTGGGGACGATGAAAGCTGACCTGTTCGTCAGCGACGCGCCGACCACCGTTAACAACTTCGTCTTTCTAGCGAGACAGGGTTTTTACGATGGCGTGACATTTCATCGCGTCATCAACAACTTCATGGCCCAGACGGGTGACCCAACCGGCACGGGTACCGGCGGGCCCGGCTATCGCTTCAACGACGAGCCGGTATCACGCAAATACGAACGCGGCACGCTAGCTATGGCTAACGCGGGCCCGAATACCAATGGCAGCCAGTTCTTTATCATCCACAAGGACTATCCGCTACCGCCGAGCTACACCATCTTCGGCAAAGTCAGCGAGGGCCTGGACGTGCTGGACAAAATCGCCACGAGTCCGACAGGTCCAGGCAAAGGCGGGCCCGATACCCCGCGGACGCCAATCACAATCAACTCGATCACCATCGCCGAGAGCTAGTTCTCTCGGTTGGGAGTTGGGAGTTGGGAGTTGGGAGTTGAAGAAACGACCCCAGCCCCTAGCTCCTAGCTCCTAGCTCCTAGCTCACCAGGCTGGGCGTTACTTCTCTTACCCGCTCGACGATCGCCGGCAGGACTTCGAGGAGACGATCGACTTCGGCGTCTGTCGTGCGGACTCCTGTTGTCAGGCGTAGGCTGCCACGGGCTTCGTCGTCGGGCAGTCGTAGCGCGCGCAGGACGTGCGAGATCTCCAGCGTGCCAGACGTACACGCCGCGCCGCTGGAGGCGCAGATCCCTTCCTGGTCGAGGTTCAGCAGCAGCGACTCCCCATCCGCCCCCGAGATCGTGAAGCTGGCGCTGTTCGGCATGCGGTCGGTCGGATGACCCGTCAGCCGCGCGCCAACGATCTGCGTCCCGATGCCGTTGATCAGCCGGTCGCGTAGCCGAGTAACGTGCGCCACCCGCGCCGGCAGGTCGGCGTACGCGAGTTCGAGCGCCGTCGCCATGCCAACGATGTACGGCACGTTCTCTGTCCCCGCCCGAACACCTCGCTCCTGACCACCACCACTCAGCTGGTGAACGAGCGGCGTTCCGCGCGCGACGAAAAGCAGCCCAACGCCCTTTGGCGCGTAGAACTTGTGCCCTGACAGGGCCAGTAGATCGACGCCCAGCGCCTGGACATCGAGCGGCAGCAAGCCGCCGGCCTGGACCGCATCGGTATGGATCAGCGTCCTGGCGTTGACGCCCTTGACCACTCGCACGATCTCGGCAATCGGCTCGATCGTGCCGATCTCGTTGTTGGCGTACATGATCGAGACCAGGGCGGTGTCAGGTCGAACCACGGCAGCGACGGACGCCGTGTCGACCTGGCCGTGCTGGTCCACCTCGAGGTAGGTGACCTCGAAGCCCATGTGCTGCTCGAGCCACTGGCAGGCATGCAGTGCGGCGTGATGTTCGACACGTGAGGTGACGATGTGCTTCCAGCCACGCTGCTCGGCTTGCGCCATTGCTGCGCCGCGGATCGCCAGGTTGTCGCTTTCGCTGCCACAACTGGTGAAAAAGATCTCGTTTGCGCGGCAATTCAGGATCTGAGCGATACGGTCGCGCGCGTCGTCGAGGGCGCGTCTGGCGCGGCGACCGACGGCGTACACGCTCGACGGGTTGCCCCATTCTTCGAGCCAGTACGGGCGCATCGCCTCGAACACTCGCGGGTCAACGGGTGTCGTCGCGGCATTGTCGAGGTACACCGCGTCCGCCATGCTGTCTGGGATTCTACTCTTGCAACCTGCGCGGCACGGGTAAGTGGCTGATCGTGCCGTGTGCAAAATCGACCACTGCGACGCTAGGGCCGCCTTTGCCTGGGAACGGCAAGCCTGTGGTGCCCACGTTGACCATGTAGCGGTAGCGGTCTTCGATGGAGGTCGGCGCGGCGCTGAGTGCTTGGGCCGGCTCCGCCACGCTGGCCTTGCGCCAGGTGCGGGCGAAGTGGCTGTGGCCAAAGATCCACACGCGTGCCTCCACGCGCTCGAGCTCCGCCCAGGGTTTGAGAAAATCACGGCCGATCTGGGCAGTGCTGAGCGTCGGCGTCAGACGGGCGTCGCCGTGGGTCAGGAGCAAGCCGTCCACGCAGGCCATTCGCGGTAAGCCGAGGACCCAGGCCTTGCTCGCGGCAGCGACGCGGTCCTGCCAGTCCAGGTCCCGATTGCCCACGATCGCTACGTCCGTAACGTCGCGGATGCGTTCGACGCACCGATCCGAGTCCCCGCGGCCCAGGTAGTCACCCAGAAACGCGAGTCTGGTGGCGCCCGCCCGTTCCAGGAGCAATAGCGCTTCGACCAGGGCGGTGTAGTTGCCATGGACGTCCGAGATCAACCCCCACACGTGGCCAACCTCAGGGCCTGGCTCTAAACGGCCGGCTGCAAGCTCCGGGACCGTTGATCTGATGTCAAGAGATGTCAAGAGATGTCAAGAGTGGTTTACAAGATTCCGGTCGAGTTCCTATACTGGGCCGTGGTGCAACGGTCGCTCGGGGGCGGTTGTTTCACCTGCCGGTAAGCCCCTGACCGGCAATACCGCATCCGCCGCAGGCCTGGGTTTCGCATGCCCTTTCGACGTTCGCTGTAGGCGCACGCCCTCGGGATAATGCGGTTCGCACGGCCGGCTCTGAGGTATATGCCGCCACACAGCACAGTCAGCCAGCACCGATGCACCTAGCCCAGCCAGCGATCGAGACGCCCGCACCACCGTTCGGCGCCATCGTCGCCAGGCAGCTCTCTGTCTGGCCGTTCGCCGCACGGACACAGCGCTTGTACCTGCTGGTCGATCAGTCGCTGCCTGACCCCGATCTACGCGCGGGCTTGTTACGCGCAATGCAACAGGCGTACTTCCGCTCCGACAGCTGCTCCCAGACCCGCGCCGTCCGCGAGGCCGCTCTCGCTGCGCACTACGTGTTGCAGCATCGCAATCGCGAGGTGCTGCCCCAGGATCAGGTCACTGCCGCGACCGCCGTCGCCGCTGTCCGCGGCGGCCTGGCTTATGTCGCGCTGGCCGGTGATGCGGCGGCGTTTGCCTGGCGCGCGGGCGATCTGACCGGACAGCGTGGTCCGGTCCGCCTGCCGCGTCCGCTGGGCCTCGAGCAGGACCCCCACATCACTTTATGGAGTACCCCGCTCGCCCCAGGCGATCGCCTGGGGCTGGTCTGCGGCGCGAAGTGGTCCGCGGATTCGGCGCGGTCGATCGAAGACATCCTCGGCAGCTCAACACCCGGTGAAGTCGCTGAAACGCGCCTCGCCGAAGCGCTCGGTGACGGTCGACCGGCCGGCGTGCTGGTTGCCGATCCGGCCCGCGCGGCGCGCCCGGATCGCCACCTCGTTTTGGTCTCGTCCGTCGAGCGTGGTCGTGGCAGTCCTGCACCGCGCGTGGCGGCGGCCGCGACACCGCACGTCGTGGCCCCTTCGCGCATCATCTTGAGACTGCGCCTCTTCGCATCGGTGGTGGCGCTCGTGCTGCTCGGTGCAGCCACCATCGCCGCGCTCAACCCGCCGTCTGAACCACCGCGCCAGTCGCTGGTGACACAGGCCCAGGCGTTCCTTGAACAAGCCGATCAGACGCTCGACCCGTACGAGGCTCACGCGCTCGCGGCCAGTGCTTTCGACCTGACACAACGGGCCACGACCGTGCCCGGCGAGTTCGCCGAGCTGGCTGACCAGGCTGTGCAAAAGCTGAACCAGATCGATCGGGTCGTGCCGGTCGAGCCGACCATGGCGGTGCGTCTCGGCCCGTCGGGCGTCAACGTCGTTGATCTGGCCGTCGGCGAAGACGCGCTGTACACGCTGGACGTCGTCGAGGCATCGGTGCGCGCGTTCAATCTCGATGGCCGCGATCAACAGCCGACGCCCGACACGCTGCTGGCTCGCGCTGGGGCGCCGATCGCCGGCACCCCTCGCCGTCTGGCGATGCCAGTGGCCATGCGCTACGTGACGGCTCAACAGGCCAGCGGCGGCGCACTGACGATCGTCGATCAGGCCCGCACCGTGGTCGAGATTGGCAAGGATCGGGCGATCATGGCACGGCCGCTGAGCAGCAGCAGCTCCTGGCGTGAGCTTGGCGCGCTCGGCGGCGATGCCGACGGCAACCTCTACGTTCTGGACTCCGGCTCGCGGCGTCTACTGTCGTACGGCATGCATAACCAGCGGCTGGTCGATCCGCCGCGCGTCCTGCTCGACAGTGCGTTGGCGCCGGGGCTGGCATTCGACCGCGCCTCTGAAATCGTCGGGCAGCCGGATCGCGTCTTCATGCGTATGGACGACGGTACGCTGCATCGTTTCGATGCCGAGATGGCCGAGGCGGTGATCGTCGTTCGGCCGCCGGACGGCCGCGTTGCCCAGGTGGCCGGCATCGCTCCGGATCGTGCGGGCGGTCTGTACCTGGCCGATCCGACCAATGCCCGCATTCTGCAGACGACGGCCGAGGGCTCGCTCGTCCGTCAATTGCGCAACCCGGCCCTGGCCGGCCTACGGCAGATCCAATCGAGCGTTGACGGGCGGCGTATCTACGGTCTGGTTGCCTCGGGTGTGCTCGTTTTTGACGTGCCCGAGACCCTGCCGCAGTGATAATGGACGCCTGACCCGCATCCTCGGCATCGAAACAAGCTGCGACGAGACCGCCGTCGCCGTCGTGCGCGATGGCGTCCATATCGAGTCAAACGTCATCGCCTCGCAGACCGATTTGCATGCCCGCTACGGTGGGGTGATGCCCGAGCAGGCGTCGCGAGCGCATCTGCGGGCCATCGTGCCGACGCTCGAAGAAGCGCTCAGCCAGGCCAATGCCGAGTGGGACGACATCGACGCAATCGCGGTCACCCACGGCCCGGGCCTGGCCGGCGCGCTCCTGGTCGGCGTCAATGTGGCCAAGGGCCTGGCGTTTGCACGTAAAAAACCGCTGCTGGGGATCAATCACCTGGAAGGCCACGTCTACGCCAACTGGCTCGAAGTTGCGCCGGCAGCCCTGGAGCCCGGGTTCCCGCTCGTGGCGCTGATCGTTTCGGGCGGCCACAGCGACCTGGTGTTGAGCGATGCGCATGGCAGGTACCGCCGCCTGGGACGCACGCGCGACGACGCTGCCGGCGAAGCTTTCGATAAAGTCGCTCGTCTGCTCGGCCTTGGCTTTCCTGGCGGACCCGCGATCGAGCGTCTTGCCGCGGAAGGCAATCCGAAGGCCTTTCGTTTTCCGCGAGCCTGGCTGG
>DASYKL010000702.1:0-15816 GCA_035995405.1 Chloroflexota bacterium | reverse complement strand
GCGCGGTGCTGGCCCAGGACCACCCGAATTTTGACGTCATCGTCGTCGACAACGCCTCGTCGGACGGCACCGCCGATTTCGTCCGCCACGAGTTTCCTCAGGCGCGGCTGATCGAGTCGCCGATCAACGGCGGCTACGGTGCCGGCAACAACGTAGGGGCCGCCGCGGCGGCAGGCGAAGTTCTTGCGTTTCTGAATCCTGATGCCGTCCCCGAGCCCGACTGGCTGACTCACCTGGCTGGCGCCATGCAGCGCCAGTCACAGCAGTTCGCGACGTCCATGATCGTCCTGCAATCGGACCCGGCACGCCTGAACTCCGGCGGCAACCTGATTCATTATCTCGGCTTGTCATACTGCCGTGGCCTCAACGCGCTGCGCGCTACGCACCATCGCCAGGAGTTTGTCTCTGGCGCCTCCGGTGCGGCTTGCGCGATCAGTCGGACACTGTTCGAGCGCATCGGTGGGTTCGACGAAAGCTTCTTTCTCTATCACGATGACGTCGATCTGTCGCTGCGAGCGCTGCTCGCCGGTGCACGCTGCCTGTACGTCCCAGATGCCGTCGTCGCTCACGACTACGACTTATCTGTACCACCGATGAAGTGGGGCTGGATCGAAGCACACCGCTACGCGATCCTGTTGAAGGTGTTTCGATTGCGTACGCTGCTCGTGCTGCTACCAGCCCTGGTCGCGATGGACCTCATCACGCTGACGTATCTGGCGACCCGTGGCAGCCCGTTCGTCGTCGCCAAACTGCGCAGCTATGCCTGGGTGCTCCGCCACGCGTCATCCGTCCGCGCGGGTCGAAGCCGCGCCCAACGAACGCGCGCCGTCAGCGATCGGGAGATGCTCGCGACGCTGGCGGACCAGATCCCGTTCGAGCAATTGACCGCGCCCCTGCTCGCCGCGGTCGCCCGTCTGCTTGTCGACCCCATCTTCCGCCTATACCGCCGCCTGAGTTTGTCGATCATTGCATGGTGACTGTGTCCCCACCGCTCGTCAGTATCGTTATCCTCTGTCATAACTATGGGCGGTTCCTCGGCGAAGCAATCGAGAGCGCCCTCGCGCAGACGCACCAGCCGGTGGAAGTCATCGTGGTGGACGACGGGTCGACGGACCACAGTGTTGAGGTCGCCCGCCGTTATCCCGTGCAGCTCATCACCCAGCCCAATCGTGGTGTGTGCGTCGCCGGCAATACCGGCTTCGCTGCTGCGACAGGCGACTATGTGCTGCGCCTCGATGCCGACGACCGCCTGACACCAGGCTACGTCGAGAAGACGTTACGCGCCCTCGAGAGCCATCCGTGGGCGCACTTTGCGTACACCGCCGCCGAATACTTCGGTGCGCGCACCGGAAGCTATCCGATCGAGCCGTTTTCGCCGGACACGCTCGCCGAGCGGAATTACGTGAACGCAAGCGCGCTGATGCGTCGCCGTTCGCTGGAAGACGTTGGTGGCTACAACGTCAACATGCGCGCGGGTCGCTACGAGGATTGGGATCTCTGGCTGAGCTTTGCGGAACGTGGTCTGGCTGGCGTCATGGTGCCTGAGCGTCTGCTCATGTACCGCCAGCACGCGACGCCGAGCCGTGGGACATTACGCCTCGCATCGCTGCGCTTGTTGCAGCGCGAGGCGAGCATGGCCGCTCAACTGCGGGCGAATCATCCGAGGCTCTTCGCGACACCCGCGCTGCTGAATCGGCTGCGGACGCTGCCTCGTCGCACCCTGACTGGATCGGTATCGCCCCACTTCAGTCTGATGCTGGTGGCGTTCTATTCCACGATGCTGGCGGCAGCTGCGCGGGCGCGCATCGCGCGCAGGCCCAGCGGGTAGCGCGTAAGCATTCGATTCCTGTTTGTATGCAGCTGCTGCTGGCCTCTTACTACTACCCACCGTCGACCGGTGGCGTGGAGAAAACCTCGCACTTGCTGGCGCGTGGACTTGTCGAGCGAGGCCACTCCGTCCATGTGATCTCGGCACGGCAGCCGGGTAACGTGTCCTTCGAAATTCGTGACGGAGTGCATGTGGTGCGCGTTTCCGCCGGACGAGGCTCGCGTTGGCAAACGATGCTGACCTACATCGCCGGTATGCTGGCCGCAACATGGCGCCTGGTTGGCAGTACGGATCTGATCCACGTCCAGCAGGTTCTCTACCCCGCAGCAGCGATGGCGCTGGCCTTACCGATATTGCGCCGACCACTCGTCGTCACGAACCATGGCAGCGGCTATTTCGGTGGTGTCCGTCTGATGGGTCGCGAGCCACTCGGCGCGTTGGGATTGGCACTGGTAGCGCGTGCGGCGACGAGTGTTTCACTCAACACAGAGATGACGACGGAGATGCGTGAGGTCGGGTTTCGCCGCATCGTACAGATCCCGAATGGAGTGGAGCTACCACCTGCCGTAACCGCCGCCGACCGTTCACATGCCCGCGACGCTCTTCGCGTTTCAGGCAAAGTTGCTCTGTACGTAGGCAGGCTAGACGCCGAGAAAGGTGTTGACGGTCTGATTCGCGCCTGGCGCACCGTTCACACGCGGGTGGACAACGCCACATTGCTTATTGTCGGTCATGGACCGGAGCAGCGGCGCCTCGAGCATTTGCTTCGCGAACATCCTTTGTCCGCTGCCTCCGTGCAGCTCCGGGGGGCTGTCCGAGACGTGCGCCCATACCTCCAGGCGGCCGATTTGTTTATCCTTCCGTCTCGCAGCGAAGGCATCTCCATTGCCCTCTTAGAGGCTCTCGCCGCCGGCTTGCCGGTGGTTGCCACGGAGGTCGGCGGCAACCGCGAAGTGCTCGGCGGTTCGGACGTGGGCGTTCTCGTACCGCCAAACGACCCGGAGCATTTGGCGAGCGCCATTTCTGACGCTTTAGCGGCAGAACTCGACCGCGATCGGGTGGCAGCCGCCGCGCGCACCCATGTTGCCGAGAATTTTTCCCTTGGTCATGTCGTCGATGCGTACGAACAGCTTTATGCGAGGGTTCTAGCCAGCGCACCTGGCAAGCGGATCCGTCCATGCTCCGGGAGACAGTGGTAACACGATCTGCTCTTCCCCAAATGCGGGTGCTCGCAAATCAATTGCGCTGGCACGAGCTTCTCTGGGTCGCTGCAGGACAGCTTGGCAGCATTGCTGGAGTCGCTGTCGGCGTACGTGTGATCACGGGTCTACTGGCCCCTGGCGCATACGGGGAGGTGGCGCTCGATATCACCGTAGCGACGCTTATGGCGCAAGTCGCACTTGGACCGATCGGTCACGCGGCTGAACGCTTCTTTGCGTCAGCCAGTGAGGCGGGAGAGCTACCAGCATTCGTCAATTCGATGCGTCGTCAGCTCAAGCGCGCTTCGCTCATTATCCTGGTGTTCGGGGGTGGTTTGGGGGGCTGTGCATGGATCATTGCACCGGAGCAGGCGGCGGCTTTTGCCCTGGCAGCCACAGTGTTTGCACTCTTGAGCGGCGCTGAGAGTGTCTTCGACAGCACCCAGAACGCCGCCCGACAGCGGATCATTGTGGCACTGCACCAGGCGCTTCGATCGTGGTTGCGGCCGGCGCTCATTGCCGTCATGGTGCTGTACTTCGGTCCGTCGAGTATGGCTGCAATCCTCGGCTACACGTTCGCGTCGGCAATCGTTCTCACTTCGCAGGTAGTGGCGTTCCGCCGCCGGATCGATCGTCAACGTTCGTTCGCTCGACCAGCAGCACTGAATGCTGATTTGCATGGCGACATGGTCCGCTACGCGTCGCCGTTCGTGGTATGGGGGGCGCTTGCATGGATCCAATCGTCGTCGGATCGCTGGGCACTACAACTCTTCAACACTCCCACGGAAGTGGGCCTTTATGCGGTGGTGTATCAGCTCGGTGCATACCCGATTGCCATACTTTTCTCGACGATCGGTCAGATCGCCGCGCCAGCCATTTTTGCAATCGCCGGTGATGCAACCGACCGGGCTCGTGTGCACAGCGCGATCCGCTGGGTAGCGTCGATCGCAGCTGGATTGTTGCTGACAGGCGCAGCCGTGGCTGCCGTTACAGTTGCGGCGCACGGCGCCATTTTCGCATTACTGGTAGCTCCTCAGTACGCGAGCGTGTCGTACTTGCTGCCGCTCGCTGTCTTATCCAGCATCTTTTTGAACGTGGGTTACGTCATTGGTTGGATCGCGCTCGTCCTCCGACGTCCTAAGCTATTGCTTGCGTCTCGCGTGGGCTCGGCCGCGCTGACACTGCTGCTAAATGGAGCGGGCGCGTTCTTTCTCGGTTTGCCTGGCGTCCTGGCTGCCGGGGTTGTGTCAGCCGCGGCATATTGTGGTTGGACAATTCTGACGTGCGTGAGAGCGGCGCGTTCATCCTCTGTATCGACGATCTACGTGCGAGGTGAAGCAGATGCCAGGTAACGCGTCAGGTGATCCGCAGCCACCAATAGTTTCGGTGGTCATGCCGGTTTACAACGTGGAGCGCTATGTGGAGGAAGCGGTGCGCAGCATCCTTGGCCAGTCACTGCGCGACCTTGAATTGATCGTTATTGACGATGGCTCGACGGACGCGACACCTGCCATTCTCGACGAAGTCGCCCACGGCGATCAACGGATGCGAGTGGTTCGCCAGGGCCGCGCCGGGGCCATTGCCGGGTTCAATCGTGGCGCGGCCGCCGCGCGTGGTCATTATCTGGCATGGCTCGGTGGCGATGACGTTGCGTGTCCCAACCGATTGGCCGTGCAGGTGGCCTTCCTCGATGCGCATCCAGATGTTGCCGCTGTTGGTGGTTCGGTAATAGTGATCGACGCCACGGGTCAAACGGTCGGCTCACTGCGGTATCCAACGGCCTCGGATGCGATTGAGAAAATGCTCGTGTCTGCCAATCCGATCGCGGCGCCAGCCGCCCTGATTCGCAAGGCAGCGTTTGAGGCGGTAGGGCGCTGCCGCAGTCCGTTTGTAGGCGCCGAAGACTATGACCTCTGGTTGCGTCTGTCGGAGCGCTACACGTTGGCGAACATATCCGACACTGTGGTGTACTACCGCGTTCACGACAACCAGGTGTCTTCGCGATCGTTCGAACAGGTAGCACTGTCTACCAACGCGGCGCTGCTCTCTGCTCGCGCGCGCCGGTCGGGTGTTCCCGATCCATTTGATGGCGGGGGGCTAATCACGCGCAGTCGTCTACTCGCCGCCGGGCTCGAGGAAACGGCGATCGATGAACGGATCGCGCAATTGACTGCTGTCCGCGCCACGGTACTGACGGTGTCCGGACGCGCGCAGCAAGCATTAGTGTTATTGGATTCCGTGTCAGCTAGTCGTTCTATGGATTCGTTGTCACGAGAGGTCCGTGCGATGCTCGCCATCAGCCGTGCGCGGGCCTTGTGGGCCCTAGGGGACAAGCGTGGTTCCGTTCGGCAAGGGGTGCTCGGCCTCCGCACTGATAGCGCTTACACGGCTCGCGCCGCGTATCGCGGCCTGATGGATGGGATCGGTAGGCAACAACAGGGTAATGTTCTCTAGCTCGATCAGAGTTCGTGATGGTCTGGCGGTGGTTGGTCTGGGCAAGTGGCGCGCAAGGTACACCGTATTGAGAGCCGAACTAACATACGGTCCGACTTCGGTCTACGACTCCGCACGTTTTAGCGCGGTCGCCAGATGTCTGTTGCTTTTAGCCTCGACCGCTTTGTCAATTCTCGTGAGCGGATATCGACTGGACGATCTGCTTGTCTATCTACCGCTGACGCTGCATCTAGGCGACCCCTCCCTCTACCCCGGCAGCCCTCTCATCCAGCAACTCGAGGCGATGCCCTATCCCGCGTACCGGGCATACGCAGTGGCGTTTGACCAGCGGGTTCTCTTTGGGATATTCGTCATGTCCCGCGCGGCATTGTTGCTTTCACTTTGGGCGTTAGGTCGACAGATCGTCGGTCACACCCTGCCGGTCCTAGTTGGCGTAGCCCTTCTGGTCGTAACGCCTGGATGGTTTGGCACGCTCGGTGGAACCAGCCTTGTGCAGGCGGAGCCGAATCAATTTGCCTTGGCCACGCCGCTCTGTCTGTTTGCGCTTGCTGCATCCCTCGCGGGCCGTTTCGGGCTGGCGTTCGCACTTGCCGGACTAGGGCTCAATTTGCAGCCCATTATTGGTGCCGCCGTGATGTCCTTTCTGGCCGTGGATGTGCTTGTCGATAAAGTGATTCGACAGCGACAGATGCGCGCGTGGGCGGCTTTGCGAAACATCGGGATCGGCGTAATAGTCGCCATCCCCCTCCTGGTCGAAACACTCGTTGGACTCGGCAACCGGCTCGTACACCAGCCTTCTGATTACCTGGAGTTCGTTAAATTCGCCGCCTTTTACCAGATATTCCCGAGCACGTTCTTGAGGACCGAATACGCCAGCTCCGTGATCGTGGCCTTGGTTGCGGTACTGGCGTTGCGCCGCGGCGTGGCGTGCAAGCAGCGGTTTGTTTTGATCCTATGGCTTGCCACAATTGCGGGATTCTGTGCTGTTGGGACAGTCTTTTCTGAACTGGTGCCGATCGGCCTCGTACTGCAGCTCATGCCGTTTCGAGCAACGCTATTCCTGAAGATCATTGGATTGTTCCTGTGTGCGGCACTGGTGTGGCGCAGCGTCGAGCATTCTCGGATGGGCAAGCCAGTCGTACTCGGGCTTACGATCGCTATGATTGTCGCAGCGCTCACGGTCGCGCAGCCTATTCACATTCCGGGCGTCAGCCCGGCCTCCGACCTCGAACTGGCGGGATCCTGGGCGCAACGCAATACCGCCGTGGATGCCCTATTTGTGACTCCTCCGGACGCCAGCGTTGCCGGCTTTATGTTCTTCTCCGAACGCTCAACTCTCGGGGACTACAAGCTTGATTCGTTGGCTGTCTGGGGTCCCGCGTTCGGACACGATGCGTACGCGCGTCTTGACGCTCAGGGTTGCAGCGGCCCGTGGAATCCCTGGTGTGTGCAGAACCGTTATGGAACCTTGACCACGGCAGACTTCTTGGGGCTGAACCAGCGCTTCGGGACATGTTATGCGCTTACGAACGTGGGCCAGGAGGTGCAACTTCCGCTTGTGTACCAGAATTCGACCTATCGAATGTATGCGCTTTGCTCTTGATTGCTGACGGACTTACGCCGAATTGCGCGCAGCGTAACTCCTATACAACCAAGGAGTACAAGCACCGACAGCTGGATGCTTACGCTATCGCCCAGAGCGACAGCAGCCCGCAGGGGCAACAGCGCGAACACGCCGACAGCCATTGGACGAAGCTCAGGTATGAGAAGCAGCGCACTGACTGCGGCCGCGACGAGGACCGTCAGGTCGTAATCAACGAGGTGCGGATCTATCAGTACTGCAGTCAACACGGTGAAAGTCCAGGCCAGGTGCAGATTCAGCCGCCGGGAGCTCCAAACGTGCACCAGGCAGCTCAGCAGAAGCAACGTCGTCATCAGGTACAGGCCCATTGCTAGCCACATCTGCCGGGGCAGCAGCGAGTCGAAGAACGATTTGAGCGAAGCCATGCGCCAGGCGTTGACGCTGGCGTTGCCTGATTCCTGGTCGAACAGGATGCGCAGCCAGGCTTGCATGCCTTCCGGACCGACCAGCAACAGCGACACGACTGCCAGGGCGAACGCGGTCACGATGTAGGCGGCGAGCGCACGCCATTGTCGACGCGCCAGAAACACCAGCGGGAACACCACGAACAGCTGCGGCTTGAAGAGGCCTAGCGCTGCCCAGACACCGGCGGCGCGGTCTTCACCACGCACCAGCGAGCGATACAGCAGCGCATACAGCAGAAGAGCGAGCGTGGCGTTCTCGCCGTCAATCAGACCGAAATAGACTGGCGGAAACGCCAGGACCAGGATCACCAGACCAGGCCAGCGCGATCGCAGTGCCGGCATTTCGGCCACCAGCAGCCACAACGCTAGCGCCAGACAGCCCAGGCTGAAGACGGTGAAGAGCACGTAGCCCGGCAACAAGTCCAGCGCGGCGAAGGGGACGTAGAGCAGGACATAGAACGGCGGGTTGCGATAGGCGTCGTAGAAGTTGGCGATGCGACCGCCCAGTAGCTGGTCCTGGACTGCCGCCAGCGCAGCCTGGTCGTAGATGTCGGCACCACGGCCAGAGAGCAACAATCGAGCAGCGCTGTGGAACGCGATGTAGTCCCCGCCGATCGGTACCCCGGCACTGTTGAGCGGCGGATTACCCGCCAGCAGCACCTGGACCGACGCGACGGCATACAACGCGATGAGCAGCAGCGCATAGACGCTGGCGCGTTTGAAGGTCAGCAGCCGATCGACGCGACCGGCCAGGCGCTTCAGCATTGGGTACAAAAAACCCTAGGGCGCTCGTTCGAAAAGCCGTTCAACCGGACCGATGTATAGCTCACGCCAGCGCGCGTCGCGGCCGACTTCGGCGGCCAGCGGGCCGTCGCGATCGATCAGCAGCAGCGAAACGTCGCGCGCGGCGAGCACTTCGCGCCAGCCAGGCAGCAAGCGCTCGACGGTCACGTACTCGTTGAGCACCTGTGGGCCGTACATATCCGGGCGACCGTCGACGAACACGCGCTGCTCGGGATACGACGCGTAGATCAGATAGCCACCCCACTCGAACTGATTGAACAGCCTGCCGCGCAGGGCGTGGTCTCGCAGGTACGTTGCGCCGCCCACTGGATACACCGTCGCCAGCGGCTCTCTGCCGAGCTGCAAACCCCAGGCCGGCGTCTGGGTGAAGCGCAGGATCCACACGGCAGCGCACAACATCGCGACCGCCGACCACAGCGCGGCGAAGCGCAGCGGCCGACGCCACGCTGAAACGAGGCGACGCAGGCTGGGGACCTCCGCGGCCAGGCGGGCGCCGATCAGTGGCGTGACGACTGTGGCGTACAGCTGAATGTTGCGAACGGACTGCAACGCCAGCAACGTAAAGCCGAGCGCCACCAGGGTGTCGGTCAGCGCCAGCGGGCGACGAGACAGACCAAGCCCCAGGGCTAACACTATGCTCAGCCCGAAGGGCGCAAAGCTGAGCTGCCGCAGGTCGGGTGGCTGCCATTCGGCGACGAGCTGCTGGCCGCCAAAACTCGTCTGGGCGTAGGACAACGGGTATAGCAGTCCGGCCAGGCCGTTCGGGGTCAACAACGTCGCGGCGGCTGAGGCGACGAACACCATCGCCAGCGGTGCAGCGCTTCGCAGCGTGTTCAGGCGCCAGGCACCGATCGTCTCGCCGAGGACGCTCAAGCCGAGCAGCGCCAGACCGACGGCGAAGCCACCGTGCAGGTTCGACCAAAGCGCGAACAGCGGCGGCAAGAGCCACAGGAGTCGGGCGTCACGGGTCTGCCTGTAGACAACCAGCAAGAGAGCCAGCACCGTCAGGAGCACCCGCGTCAGCGACTGTGGGCGCACGCCGAACGATCCGAGCGACATGCCGAACGCCCACAGCACCAGAACGATGGCCAGCAGATCGCCGGCACCCCACCGACGGCAGGTGGCAAACAGCGCCACGGCTGCCAGGCTGCCGAGCGCGCCGATCAGCAGGACGTTGGCGACGTAGCCGACGCGCACTTGCAGCGCATACAGGACGAGCTCGGTCAGCCACTCGTGGGCGATCCAGGGCTGGCCGGCAGCGGTCCACGAAAAGACGTCAGCGCGTGGCATCGAGCCGGTGTCAAAGATGAGCTGGCCGGTGCGGACGTGCCACCAGTAATCGGGATCAGTTGGAGCGAGGGCGGGCCAGCTGCCGACGAACATCAGCACGGGCGCCAACAGGAGCACCCTCAGCAGCATCGGAGCTGAGGTCAGGGCAGCCCGGTTCCGCCTGTCGATTGACTGAACGTGCGCATCAGCAAGATCGCGGCCGGGGCGGTGGTGATGATGCCCAGTGCCGGCAGCACACAAAAGATCAGTACAGGAACCATCTTGATTGGCGCTTTGCGGGCCAGCTCTTCGGCATGCTGACGACGGGTCACTCGCGCCTCACGAGCCAATCCGCGCAGACTTTCGGCGATGCTGATACCCATGCGGTCCGACTGCACGATGTCTTCAGTGAGTCGTTTGAGGCCAGGCGCGCCTGTTCGATCGCCCAGGTCGCGAATCGCTTCCGCGGTCGGCCGGCCCAGCGCCATTTCTTGCAGCGTCTTGCGAATCTCGGCCGCCAGCGGGCCGTCGGTTTGTTCGACGACTTTGGCCAGGGTAGCGTCCAGACTCAGGCCGCCTTCGAGGCAGGCGACCATCAAATCGAGCGAGTAGGGCAGGTTGCGATCGATTGCCCGCTGGCGGCTCTTGATACGCCGCTTGAGCCACATCGTCGGTAGGCGTCGGCCCCAGATGAGGGCCAGCGCCAGCACCAGACCGTCGGACGTATCCAGCCCGCCGGAGCCGATGACATACAGGACGGCGAGCCCGGGCAAGCCGAACATCAGCAGGGTGCGAATCCCCAGGAACATCGTCGGATTCATTCGCGAGCCAGCCATGATCAGGTCGGCGGCGATGGTGCGCCGCGCTCGTGATGGCGCCGCGCGAGCCGCGAACTCAACCAGCCGCTGGAGCAAGGGCATGACAAGGCGGTCGCGCATGCTCGAAGCGTCGGTGTTGGCGCCGGGCGATCCAGCGCGGCCGGTGTACCGCGAATAGCGCACCAGACGCATGGCTGGCGTCTCATACGGTGTCGTCAGGACCAGGACGATCGTCGCCGTGGCGGCAAACGCGCCGAGCATGCTCAGGACGAGCAGAAGCGGACCAGGAATCAGGGACAGCTGGAAATCCATTTACATCTCATCCATCACATGTCGACCTGAGCAATACGGTGATTAAGATACAAGCCGACCAGGACGAGTATGGCGCCAATCGCGGCAGCTACCCGACCCATGGGTTCGGATAGCAGCGTGTCGATGTAATAGCGGCTGGTCACAAACATGGCCACGGTGGTCAGCAGGGGCAGCAAGGCGACCACATAGCCCGAGACACGCGGCGCGGTGGTGATAACGCGCACGTCACGGCGCAGGCGCTCGCGCTCGCGCAGCATCTGCGACATCTGGCCAAGCACTTCGATCAGGTTGCCGCCGGTGCGTCGCTGCACGGCCACCGCCGTTGCCAGCAGCCGGGCGTCCTCGCTGTCGACGCGCTGAATCAGTCGCGCCAGAGCTTCTTCGAGGTCGCCGCCGAGGTTGAGCTCCTGCAGGATCTGGCCAAATTCTTCCGAACACGGCGGCATGCCTTCACGCGACACCAGGTCGAAGCCGTACTCCAGGCCGTACCCAGCGCGCAGCGCGCCGGTCACCCGGTCAAGCGCTTCAGGGAGCCCCTGTTCGAAAGCCGCTCGGCGTTGGGCGACGCGATATCTTAGCCACGCCAGCGGCCCGACCAGACCGATCAGCCCTGCGACTATCGCCGCCAGCGGTCCCCCAAAAGCTTGCCAGCCCAGGAGCGCGCCGGCGAGCCCGCAGATCGTCGCCAATGCCAGCTGCAAGAACAGGAACTCGCCCGCTCGGACGGGCAGACCCGCTTGCTGGAGTTGATGTGAGATGCCGTCGGCCATGTCCAGCCGGGTCAGAATGTTGTCGAGCCACGGCAAGCGGCTGAAACGTTGTCGCCGCAACACCGAGATACTGGTCGGCAGTCCGCCCTGAAAGCTCGGCACGGTGTACGAGCTCAACCGCTGGGCGATGCGGTCGCGTTCGCCGACCCGGCTGGTGCTGGCGATCAGGACCGCCTGGGCCACCAGCAGGAAGACGAGTACTGAGACGAGCAGCGATTGATCCATGGTCCAGGTGCGGGCTACGAAGCCCGCGCTCCATCGGCACCGACGGCCGCGGTCGGCAGGAACCATTCGAGCGGGACCTGCTCGCCGAACTGGGTCAGCCGATCCAGGAAGTGCGGGCGCAGGCCAGTGGGCTGCAAGCTCCCCACGATCTGGCCGTTGGCGTCGACCCCTCGGCCCTGGAACTCGAAGATATCGTGCATCGAGATGACGCCGCCTTGCATGCCGACGATTTCGGTCACGTGCGTGATGCGGCGCGTGCCATCTTGCAAGCGAGACAGGTGCAAAAGCAGGTTGATGCCAGAAGCGATCTGTTCGCGGATGGCGGTGATTGGCAGGTCGACGGCCATGAGCACCATGTTCTCGATACGAGCGAGCGCATCACGCGGTGAATTGGCGTGAATCGTACTGAGCGAGCCGTCGTGGCCCGTGTTCATCGCCTGCAGCATGTCGAATGCTTCGCCGCCGCGACACTCGCCGACAATGATGCGATCTGGCCGCATGCGCAGCGCGTTCCTGACGAGATCACGCTGCACCACCTGGCCTTTGCCTTCTATGTTGGGCGGCCGCGTCTCCAGACTGACCCAGTCTTCGTGGCTGATCTGCAGCTCTGCCGGATCTTCGATGGTGACGATCCGTTCCTGGTGGGGGATATAGGCGGACAGCAAATTCAGCAGCGTCGTTTTGCCCGTACCAGTGCCACCAGAAACCAGGATGTTGGCGTGCGAGCGCACCGTCGCGGCGAGAAACTCCAGCGTCTGGCGGCTCAACGTACCGAGTCGAACCAGGTCGTCTGGCCCGAGGAGGTCGCGAGAAAACTTTCGAATGGTCAACGACGGGCCATGGACGGCCAGCGGTGGAATGACCGCGTTGACGCGCGAGCCGTCAGGCAAACGCGCATCGACCATCGGCGACGAGTCGTCCAGACGGCGGCTGACCGGCCGCAGGATCTTGTCGATAATGTTGAGGATGTGGCCGTCGTCACGGAACGACGTATCGGCGCGATAGATGATGCCGCTGCGCTCGAAGTAGACGCGGTCCCAGGCGTTGACCATGATCTCGGTGATGGTCGGGTCGCGCAGGAGCGGCTCGAGCGGGCCCAGTCCGAGCACTTCGTCGGCGATCTCTGAAGCCAGCCGCAGGCGGTCCTGGCGGCCGAGCGTCGGATCAGCCAGCGTAATGCGTTCTTCGGCTGCCTGCTCGACGGCTCGACGGGCGGGCGAAGTGAAGCTCAGATCGCCAACGAGCTGTTCCGGGTCGAGCTCGTGGATCAGCTCTTCGTGGACGTGCGCCTTGAGCTCGGCCATCGCTTCGTTGCGTACCGGTCGGCCGCGCGCTGGCGGCTCAGGCGTAGCCTGCGCCGGGGGTGCGGCGGTGGCGGCGGGCGGCTCGTAGCCGGTGGCCGTGCCGGAACCGTTGACCGGGGTTTGTGGTTTCGGCAGCGGCGCTAGCGACGGCTTGGACGAGGACAGGAGATGATCGAGCAGGGACATGGATTCAGGCCGTCACCAGGGCAGCTCGCCGCTTGCGCCAGGGTAGCCAGCTCCCGCGCGCCACCGAGGGCACCCCCGCCAGCTGGCGGGCCATCAAGACGATGTCCTTAGACAGCCTGGCGTTGGGCATGGCCTGGACTACTGGTCGGCCGACGGCCGCACTCTGCATCGCCGCGTAGTCGTTGGCGATGCGCCAGGCGACCGGCTGCCCGAGCGCCTCCACGGCTTCGGCGGTGCTCACTTTGGTTTTCGAATCGACGCGATTCAGCACCACCTGGAGCTTGTTGGTCGGGAATTCGAGTCCTTGTAGCAAGCGCAGGCAGGCATGAGTACGTCGCAACGCTGCGATCTCTGGCGTGGTCACCAGCATCGCCAGCTCGGAGACGTCCAGCGCCGCGGCAGTCAGCTCCGTCAAGCCAACCGGGGTATCGACCAGAACGAACTGGTGCAACGCGGAGAGCCGCGTCAGGAGCCGTCCTACGCGGCGGCTGTCGAGTGCGCCAGCATCATCTGGCGCCAGCGGCGAAGACAGCACGTGTACGCCTTGTGAGGTACGGACCATGATGTTCTGCAAGCGCTCGAGGTCATCGATTACGGCGTCATCGAGCGCGTCCAGGATGTCCTGCTCAGGGTGAATGTCGAGCATCAACGCGACATCGCCGAAGGGCACGTCGAGATCGACCAGGGCGACGCTCGCCGAGCTTTCCTGAGCCAGGGCGACCGCCAGATTGGTGGCCAGCGTCGTCTTGCCCACGCCACCTTTGACGCCGAAGACCGAGATGACGGTGCCTGTCGGCGCGGTCGGATCGTGGCTGGCCGCGGCAACGCGCAACACGTCGGCGTTGTGCGCCTGAACGAGGGAGTCGTGCAGGTCGCTGGGTGATGAGCCGCGCAGCAGGACGTCGCGGGCGCCGGCCAATACGGTGCGGCGGAAGACCTCACGATCGAACTGGTTGATCAGTCCGACGACGGTCCAGCGTGGGTTGCCGCGCGTCAGCGCCTGAATGGTGGCCAGCGACCGTGTGAGCGGCTCCTCGATGGAAACGATCACGATCGCCGGTTCAAGGGTATGGGCCCAGGTGGAGGCCACTGGACCGAACCCGGCATCGCCGACCACTTCGAGCGAGCCGAAGCTGTTGAGGGCGCGCCTCAGTGCAGCGACGGCGTCTGGATGCGGATCGACGATCAGGATTTTGAGAGATTCAGCCACGATTCTTGCGCTTTCTTCCGGCTAGCGACCGGCTGTGACGATCCATCCAGCAGCGACCCATCCCTCGCGCTGGTCCGGTAATTTCACTTTGAACCAGTCCGCGCTCTGACCGGTGATCTGTAGCTCGGTGCCGTACTTGACCTGGTCGAGCACGCTGGCGGCGATCGACGGGCTGCTGCGGACGTTGGCCGCGTCGACCGCGACTATCGCTAGATTCTGCGGCAAGGAGGTAACCAATGTCATGCCGACGCCGGTCTGGACCACCGTGCTTGGTTCACTGACGAGCGCGGCCCAGAAGTTCGTGGTCTTGAAGTCCTGGGTGATCTTGATGTGACCCGTGACGGTGGTGGTGGCGCCAGGCGCCAGGTCACCGCCGAGGCCCCAGCGATAGGGCAGCTCGGTTGTATCGAGGCCAGCGGTGCCCAGGGCGACGCGCCACTTGCCAGGATCCGAGGCGTACTGCTGGGTGAAGTAGGTCTGGCCCTGGACGTACGTGAAGCCCGGCTCAGGACCCATTGACTGCAGCGGTTTGTCTGACGTATTGCGGACAGTGACTTTGATGTCGAGCGTGTCGCCGACCTTGGTGTTGGTCGGGCTGATCTCGGTGGCGATGATCTGGCCCGCGGCGACCTGGATGGGGCTGGCGAGCGTGGTCAGGTCAGCCGGGTTGACGGCCGATTGCGTGCGCTCGGAGCCCGGTCGGACGATGTAGCGCAGTTTTCCATAGTCTTCGGCGAGGGCCAGGCGTTCGGCCGCCTCGGGATCGACGGCCAGGGTCACGGTGCGGGTCTGGGATGGGGCGAACGGCACACTCGCTGGCGTGGGCGACGGCAGACCCGTGCCACCGCGGGTCGGCAGCGGCAGCGAGGCCGGATTCGCCGAGGACGCGCCAGCCTGGCGTGGCAGTTGATCGGCAGACGTGCTCTGGGCGACGGCCAGCACCAGGATGTCCTGCAGGATCAACATCGACTGGTCTTTGCCCAGGGTGTTCTTGCTGAACACGCCGATGACGTCGACGAAGTCACCAGGCGCGATAAGACCGCCGGCAGTGTTGAGCTCGGTGAAAGTGACGGACATGGCCCGTTTGCCGGCGGGGACCAGGTCAGCGAATTTCTTGATTTCGGGCGCGTCGGCGCTGGCCAGAAAGGGGGTCAGGATCTGCTGGCCGGCGGCGACCGGGACGGTCAAGGCTTTGCCCTGGACGTCGGTCAGGGTGCTCGCGGCGTTGGGCTGCACGGCGTCGGTGGCAACATCTCGGATCTCGACGTTGTCGAGCGTCAGGGCTGTCTGAGCGGGCAAGGTGGTCTTGGCGACGACCACTTTGGCGCGAGTGGTGATGGCAGCCGTTGCCTGTTGGGCAGCGACGCGCGCGTTCTGCTGGGTGGTTTGCT
>DASYKL010000701.1:0-2871 GCA_035995405.1 Chloroflexota bacterium | reverse complement strand
AAGCCGACACCATCGTCGCGCACTTCCAGTGACACGGCCCGGTCGGTGCTGCGTAGCCGCACCTGGACGCTGGTCGCCCGGGCATGGCGAATCGCGTTGGTCAGCGCTTCCTGCGCAATCCGGAACAACGCGGTCTCGACTTCTGCCGGCAGGCGCGGATCACCTTCGTCCCAGCCGATGATGGTCAATTGCGCGGCCAGACCAGACCGTTCCTCGGTCGAGCGCACGTACTGCCGCAGCGCCGCGACCAGACCCAGATCGTCCAGCACAGACGGCCGCAGCTCGAGAGCCAGTTTGCGGACTTCGTCGAGCGTTTGGGCGGCCAGATCTCTGAGGTTCGAGATGAGCTGCCGCGGCTGGACGGGGAGATCACTGGCATACGTCTCGGGCATGCTGGCGAGACCACGCTCCAGGCCAATGATCACGGCTGTCAACGCCTGACCGGCTTCGTCGTGCAGCTCGCGGGCGACCCGTTTGCGCTCCTCTTCCTGGGCCATGATGACTTGCGCGGCGAGGCGCTCGGCCTGGTCCGTTTTTTCGCGAATGATCGAGCCATAGGTGTCCCGCAACAGCAGCACACTCAGACCGGCTGACAGGCAGACCGCGGCCAGGACCAGAACCGCGTGGGTGATCGGGGTAAACGAACCCGTCAGCACGAGGCGCTGTGTGAGCCACGTGCCGATGACGGCGCCGCCCAGAACGACGACCAGATTGATGCCGAGGAGCCGCCAGAAGAGCGGCAGGGTGGGCGGTGCGCGGTCAGGCCTGCCGACGGCGGCCGGCGGTGCAAACACGGCCTGGGTCATGAAACGGCTCGGCCGTACTGTAACGCCTACCAGCGAAACTCGACCGTGCCCGATGGCTTCGGCGGATTCGCGCCGGCCGCCAGGGTGGATGCTTGGGGCATCTGCGCTGCTTCCCAGGTATGCAGCAGGGCCATCAGAAACGGCTGATCGCCCTCCACCAGGCGAGCTTCTTTGGGCGATTCCGCGAGCGTGCGCAGGTTGCCCAGGAGCTCATTGGCGTCCGTCGTTTCCTGTTGTAAGCGCTGGACGAGCTGCAATCGTCGAACGAGACGAAGACGCTCGCTTTCGATCTCCGGCGGTCGTGGTCGACGCCGGTGCTGGGCATCGAAGCGGCGTATCCAGGTCTGGTGAAGCATGGCAGCCTCACTCAAGAACTTTTCGTGTGACAGCGGCTCGCGATTGGTCGGCTGCACGAGTCCTTGACGCAACGATACCCCGTGGTTACGTCGTTGCCTATACCGTGTGAGGGTCTGTAACACTACCGTGAAGGACGATGGATGCTCCAGTCGGCCGGCGGGTCCTGGTTGCGACGGTGCCTGGCGAAGCGGGCGCACTGATCCAGGCCTGGCGGGAAAAGTACGACCCCAAACATGCGCGCAGACTGCCGCCGCACCTGACGGTCTGCTATCGACCACCTGTCGAGGCGTCGCTCGAGGTCGTCGAAGCTCAGGTTCGCCACGCCTTTCCCGCGCCCGTCAGCGTACGTCTCGGCCCGGTGTTCGTCCTGGCGCACCGTGAAGCGCCGCTGGCCGTCTCGGTCCTCGACACGGCCAACCTTGACACGGCGCGGCAAAAACTCTTCGATGCGCGTCACGTCGAGATGGGCGGCCGCCACGAGTGGCCGTGGCATATCACCTGTATCCGCTATGGCCACTCGCGCGATCGCGATGCCCTGCTTGCGGCGGCAACCCAGGAGCTGCCGCTCGATGCGCCGTGGACCATCGACCAGATCTGTTGTCTCGAGCTACACAGCGGCCGCTGGGAGCCTGTTGCGGAGTGGCCGCTTGGTTGAGCCTGCCTAGCCGAGGCGGCCGAGCACGTGGAACTTGACGAAGTTGGTGTGCACCCCGATCTCGAACGGGTGTGAGCCGGTGATAACCACCGTTTCCGCTGGCAGCGCGTTCTGATGCTCGACGAGATAGCGCTCCATCACGTCGATATTCGTTTCCAGATCGTCGGCCAGGTGCTGGTGCACTGGCGTCACACCCCACCACAGTGCCAGGCGGCGGCACACCTCGTCGTCCGGACTGAAGGCGAAGATAGGTACGCCGGCTCGGCCGCGGGACAGCATTTCGGCGGTCAGACCCGAGCGCGTAATGCCGATAATCGCCGCGGCATCGAGATCTTCACCCAGCACGCGGGCTGCATGCGTCACCGCTGCCGCATACCCGCGCGGCCGCTCGTCACGCGCTCGACCAACATTCGTCGACATCGTGTCGGGCGTCTCGGCCGCGCGTACGATGCGATCCATCATCCTGACGACCAGTAAAGGGTGACGGCCGGTCGCCGTTTCGGCCGACAGCATGACCGCGTCGCTCCCATCCCAGACCGCGTTGGCGACGTCGGTTGCCTCGGCTCGTGTCGGCGTCTCCCCGACGATCATCGATTCGAGCATCTGAGTCGCCGTGATCACCGGAATGCCACGCTTGTTGGCGCGCTGGATGATGCGCTTCTGCAGCATGGGCACCGTTTCTGGCGCCAGCTCGACGCCCAGGTCGCCGCGGGCGACCATCACCGCGTCGGCGACGTGCAGGATGCTGTCGAGATTATCGATCGCCTCGCCCTTTTCGAGCTTGACGACCAGCGGCGCGGTCCGACCCAGGGTCTTCATCAGGTCCTGGGCATCGCGTACCTCGTCGGCGGTCCTGACGAACGACAACGCGACGTAGTCAACCCCTAGCTGCTGCAGGCCGAAGGCCAGATCGGCGCGATCCTTGTCGGTGATCGCCGGCGACGAGACGGCCACGCCTGGCAAGTTGATGCCCTTGTGCTCGCCGAGTAGCCCGCCCTCTTCGATGCGCGCGCGAACCTCACCATCGCGCGAGTCAAGCACCGTCAGTCGAAT
>DASYKL010000700.1:0-1912 GCA_035995405.1 Chloroflexota bacterium | reverse complement strand
AAGAAGCTGGCGGCCGGGGCTGACGTGATCGTGCTCGACGTCAAGGCCGGCTCGGGGGCGTTTTTTCCCGATCACGAGAGCGCCCTCGCCGCGGCCCAGGCGATGGTCGACATTGGCACGGGGGCGGGACGGCGCATGGCGGCCGTGGTGAGCGACATGTCGCAGCCGCTCGGTCGAGCGGTCGGCAACGCCCTGGAAGTGGGCGAAGCGCTGGATACACTCGAGGGCCACGGGCCGTCTGATTTTTCAGATTTTGTGGTTGAGCTGGCCAGCATCATCGTTGCGCTCGCGTCTGATGGCAGTCAGGGGCGCCGTGAAGTGGAACGTGCGCTGGGCGATGGCTCGGGACTCGCCGCGTTGCGGCGCATGGTGACCGCCCAGGGCGGCGATACAACCGCCTTCGACGATCGCTCTCGCCTGCCGGCGGCCCGTTTGCGATACCCCGTTTTGGCCGAGTCGGATGGCTATATCGCCCGCCTCGACGCCCTGAGCATCGCCCGCGCCAGCATGGCGCTGGGCGCTGGCCGCGAACGCAAGGGCGACTCGATCGACCTCACGGTTGGCGTCCTGTTGGAACGCAAAATTGGTGAACGCGTCTCACGCGGCGAGTCGCTCGCCGTCGTGCACGCCAACGACGAACGACGGCTGGCTCGAGCGTCAGAAATGCTGCGCGCCGCGATCGACGTCTCGGCAACGCCAGTCAGTCCGCCGCCGCTGATCCTCGACCGGCTTACAGGGTCAACTGCAGCGCCGCGGGCGCCGGCGTGAGCCACTGCTGGACCTCGACGCCAGTCCGCGTCGACGGGCCTTGCTTGACGGAACAGTCGGGCAGAGAACGCAAGAAGACCTGGCCGTACGAACGGGTGACCAGCCGCCGATCGAGCACCACCACCGAGCCGCGGTCGGCCCGCGAGCGAATCAGCCGCCCGAAGCCTTGCTTCAGCCGCAAGACCGCTTGCGGCACCGCGTATTGGCCGAACGGATCATCAAATTGTTCAGCGCGCGCGGCATAGATCGGATCGGACGGTACCGCGAATGGCAGGCGCGTGACCATGACGCAGCTCAGCGCTTCGCCGACCACGTCAATGCCCTCCCAGAAGGCGTTGGTCCCGAACAGCACGACGCGCGAGCCGCGCCTGAATGATTCCAGCAATCGCGTGCGCGAGCTTTCGTCGATGCCCTGCGCCAGCAGGGTGATGTGCTTGGCGGCGAGCGGGTCGCGCAGAGCCTGATAGCTGGCCCGCAGCTGCGCACGGCTCGTAAACAGGACCAGCGTGCGGCCGTTCAGCCGAGTCACCACGTCAAGGATGCTGCGCTCCATAACCGATTGATAGCCCGGCTGGTTCGGGTCGGGTAAGTCATTCGGCACGTAGAGCAGCGCCGCGCGCTGATAGTCGAAAGGTGAGCCCAGTGCTTCGGCGCGTGCGTCGTCGAGGCCGAGACGGCGCTTGACGTAGTCGAATGAGCCGCCTATGGCCAGCGTGGCGGACACCAGGATGGAGGCCTCCGGCAGGGCGAAGAGCCGGTCGCGCAGCAAGGTGGCTACTTCAATCGGCGCCGCATTGAGCCAGGCCGAACGAAAACGACCGCCGCCAGAGATCCAGTGCACGGCCCCAGTACCTGGCTGGTGAACGCAGACGTGCATCCGCCGCCGCACGTCGCGCCAGTAATCGAGGTGGCCACTCAACTCGGCCGCCAGATCGCGCGCGGCGTCGGGTGCACCGGGCAGCGATTCGAGCTCGGCGGTCAATTCGACGATCGTTTTCTCGACTTCTTGCTGCTGCTCGGTGGCCTCGGCCCACAGGTGCTCGAGCTCTTGCCAGCTCGAGCCAGCCCGAATCGCACCAGTGACGCGCAACTGGGCCTCGTCGCCGTTGCCGCGAGTCAGCTCGGGGTCATCTATCACGCGGAC
>DASYKL010000699.1:0-4534 GCA_035995405.1 Chloroflexota bacterium | reverse complement strand
GGTGCTGTACGACACTAACCGGTCGCAGGAATACGCCACCAGCATCCAGGAAGACGAGAAAGCCATGGCCGACGTGGCGATCGTGGACCCGACGCTGGGCTTCTACTCCGCGACGTACTCGTCCCAGCAGGCTCTGCTCGACCAGGCCATGACCGATGGCGTCTCGGACATCGTCATCGGCCGCAGCCAGCTGAGCGATCTGGACGGGCTGGTCAGGGATTGGCGCAACAACGGCGGTGACAAAGCCCGCACCGAGTACCAGGACGCGCTAGCCCACGCCTGACGTCCGTTCGACGCGGCGCGCCAGGTGGGATGCCTGCTCGTCACCGAAACTGATTCATGTACCCTCAGCCAGGTCAACGTTGACGTGAGGGGGAAGGGCGGGCGCTCATTGGCCAGTCCGCAATGCGATGGATCTGAACGAATGGTTGCCAATCCGCGATTTTTCAACCGATACCCTGTTTATCGTCGCCCAGCGCCTGGAGTTGTCCACCACGCGGCGGCACGGTATTGCCCGTGAGGCCGAGCTCGATGATCTCTGGCGCTACGTTCAGGCGGCGCTCGAAGACGCCCGCCGCAACACCGCCGACAGGGCCCGAGTTGATGCCCTCGACCGCCTGTTCCAGGCGGTCACAGCGGCGCACGACCTGACTGGCGATGGCCATCGGCAAGAAGCCGCCGCGCGACTGCGCCAAGCGCTCGTCGCGGGCATCACGGAACCCAACGACGTTCGACCCACCTGATGGCTCAGGTCGTCTTCGGCTGCGCCACCTCGCGCAGCCCACTGCTTAGCGGTAGCCTGGACGTCTGGGGCTGGCTCGGCGAGCGCGATCAGTCCAGCCGTCGCCTGCGCGACCGCTCAGGTGCCCTCACCACCTACGACGACTTGCTCGCCCGCGCGGACCCGACCATGTCCACGCAGGCAGCCGCTGAGGTGTTCACGGTCAAGCACCAGGCCGCGCAGCAGGCTCTCGCCACTGTTGTCGAACGTTTGGCCGCGGCCAATCCCGATGTCGTCGTGTTTATGGGCGACGACGAAGAGGAATACATCCACGACGACCTCCGCCCCGCGTTGCTGCTGTACCGTGGCGCGACCTGGCAGAACATCCCGCGGCCGGTCGACCCGAGCGACCGCATCAGCGTCGCAACGAGCTGGCAGTGGGGCCGCGCGCCAGCCACGTACCCGGTCGCGGTCGAGCTTACCACGCACGTGCTGCGATCCCTGATCGATGCCGACTTCGACGTTGGCGATTCGCTGACACTTGAAGCCATGCCGCACGGCTTTGGCTTCCTGTACGAGCGCCTGCTGCGCGACCGGGTCGTGCCGATTGTGCCGCTCATCGTCAACGTCCACACGCCGCCCGCACAGCCCACCCCGCGGCGTTGCTATCACCTCGGTCGCGCCATCCGCGACGCTGTCCTGACCTGGCCCGAGTCACTGCGAGTGGCAGTCGTCGCGACCGGCGGCTTGAGCGTCGGCGTGCTCGAAGAGTCGCTCGATCGTGCCGTACTCGACGCATTGTGCACTCGCGACCTGGATGCTCTCGCCCGACTCCCCAGAAGTTGGATCCAGGGCTCAACCGGCGAAGTGTTGTGCTGGGTGTCCGCCGCGGGGGCCCTCGAACACCTGGCGATGGACGTCATCGACTACATCCCCGCCTATCGCTCGGCCGCTGGAACCGGTACCGGGCTGGCCTTCGCCACATGGCAATAACCAAACAGGAGCGTAACGACACATGCTGAGCGCCGCCGATAACGAGTTGCTGACAGGGGTTGGTCCCGCGACGCCGATGGGCACCTTCCTCCGCCGTTTCTGGACCCCCGCCCTTCCGTCCGCCGCATTGCCGGGACCCGACTGCGATCCCGTTGAGCTGCGCCTGCTGGGCGAAGACCTGGTGGCGTTTCGCGATTCAGAAGGCAAGCTGGGCATTCTCGAAGCGCTCTGCCCGCACCGCCAGGCACCACTCTTCTTCGGACGCAATGAAGAAAGTGGCCTGCGCTGCATCTATCACGGCTGGAAGTTCGACGTCGATGGACGCTGCGTCGACATGCCCTCGGAACCGCCTGAGTCTGACTTCCGCAACAAGGTCAAGCGGATCGGTTATCCCGTCCGTGAGTGGTCCGGCATGATCTGGGTTTACCTGGGTCCGCCGCAGCTCGAACCACAACTGCCGCAGCTGGAGTGGACCTCCACGACGAGCAGCCAGCGCAGCGTGGTCCTCTACAACCAGGAATGCAATTTTGTCCAGGCCATCGAAGGCGACATCGACTCGAGCCACATCGGGTTCCTGCACATGGACCTCAGCACGCTCAAGCGGCCGCAGACACAAGAGATGAAGTGGCGTGCCAGCGACAGGCACCCGCGCTGGATTGTCGAGCCGACGGACTATGGCTTGATGCTGGCGGCGCGCCGCGACGCGGAGCCTGACACCTACTACTGGCGCATCAACCAGTTCTTGTTCCCCTACTACACCACCATCGCTGGCTCGCTTGACCAGACCCGCGGCCATGGCCATATCTGGGTGCCGGTTGACGACACCCACACGCAGGTGTGGTGCCTGATCTGGGCGACTGACGCTGCGTTGTCAGCAGCGGAGCGCTATGAGGTGCTCCAGGGTCCGAATCCACACATCGCGACACTCGATCCCAACACCGGCAAGCTGCGCGCGACCAAAGCCAACCATTACCTGCAAGATCGGTCAGCCCAGCGCAACCATTCGTTCACCGGAATTTTAGGGACCCGCGAGCAGGACACCGCGGTGGTCGAGGGGATGGGCGCGATTGTCGATCGAACCAAAGAGCACCTCGGCACCAGCGACATGGCGATCATCGGCATGCGGCGTCAGCTGCTCGACGGCGCCAAAGCCTTGATGCAAGGCATCGAGCCGGCCGCCGCATTCGATGGCGAGATGTATCGGCCTCGGGCCTGGTCCAAAGAACTGCCGCGTAGCACCGCCGAGACGTTCCTTGAGGATCCGCGCGTTCAGCAATTGATGGCCGGGGTGGCCGGCTGATGCGCTATCGGCAAGTAGGCAAGACGGACTTGCGTTTGCCAGAGGTTGGCTTCGGCACCGGCGACAACGCCGGGCTGCTGGTACTGGCCGACGGAGAGCAGCGCCGAGCGGCGGTCAAGCGGGCGCTGGAGCTCGGCGTGACCTATTTCGACACCTCACCGGACTATGGCAAAGGGCGGTCCGAGGTTCATCTCGGCGACGCTCTCGCTGAGCTCGGACAGTCGGCCACGATCACCACTAAAGTGGAGATCATGCCCGAACACCTGGGCATGATCGCCGAGCACGTTGAAGAATCAGTCCTGGCCAGCCTGTTCCGCCTCGGTCTGCCGTCGGTTGACATCGTCGAGATCCACAACCCACCGGCGGCGCAGCACCATCTGTCGGTGCGGCGCTGGACCCCAGTCACGGTGGCGGACGTGCTCGGGCCCGCTGGTGCGCTCGAGGCCCTCAAGCGGCTGCGCGATCAGGGCAAGGTCCGCTACTTCGGCTTCGCCTGCGAACGCGCCGAGCCAGACCCAGTTAAGGAGCTGCTCGATACGGGTGAGTTCCACCTGATCAACGTCTGGTACAACCTGCTGAATCCAACTGCCGGTGTGCGTGCTCCAGCCGGGCTAGCGGCGTCGGAGGATTACGGCAACATCATCGACTACGCCCACCAGCGCGGCGTTGGCGTGGCCGTCATCCGACCACTGGCCGCGGGAGCGCTGACACGTCAGGCGCAGGGCAGCGAGGGTCGGCACCCGCTGGCAAGCTCGTTCCACATGTCGAGCAGCATGGACGCGTATCAGGAGGAGGTGCGCAAAGCCAGCGCGTTCAATTTCCTGGTCCGTCCCGACCGGAGTCTGGCGCAAGCGGCGTATCGATTCCTGCTGCAACATCCGGGGGTGACCACGATCATCAGTGGTCCGTCAGATCTCGCCCAATTGGAAGAGGTCGCGGCCTGGAGTGATTCGCCTCCGCTGACCGAGCCTGAGCTCGAGCAGATTGAAGCGATCTGGCAAGCGAATTTTGCGGCGCCGTCACAGGTGGTAGTGGGCTAGCCATGGCAACGAGCGTGCGCACTCGCCGCGAGCCCGGCACGAATGCGAGCTCTGACACGTCTACGTCGGAGATCCCGGGCCGCCCCAGTGCGAGGCGCCGATACGGTGGTCTGATCGTTGGCACCCTGTCCGTTGCCGTCTTTCTTTTGATCTGGCAAGCCGTCGCGGCCGCACGCCTGGTCCCCGAGCTCTTCCTGCCCGGTCCCAGCGACATTTTCAACGAGCTCGGCGTGCTCATTCGCGAGGGAAAACTGTGGAATGACCTGCTGGTCAGCGGCAACGAGCTGGTGCTCGGTTACGGCCTGGCGATTGTGGTGGCAATCCCGCTTGGCATCCTGATGGGTTGGTACCGTGGCTTGAGCTGGTCGCTCGATCCGTTCGTCAGCTTTTTCTACAGCACGCCACGTATCGCGCTCCTGCCGCTGTTCATCATCTGGTTCGGCATCGGCATCAACTCCAAAATCGCGATCATCTTCCTTG
>DASYKL010000698.1:0-2194 GCA_035995405.1 Chloroflexota bacterium | reverse complement strand
TGACCAACGCTGCCACGGAACACGTCAGGGCCCGTCGCCGAGATGACCCACAGCCCACCCAACAGTGCCGCCGTGGTCGCGGCAACCAGGACGGGCGCCGGGCGTTCGAGGCGCCTGAGCCAGACCAGCGCGCCGAGTGCCAGACCACCAGCGACGATCAATCCGACGAGTCGTTCGCCAGCGACCGGCACGTCCAGGCTGAACGGGTAGCCGACCAGCGCGCCAACAATCAGCAGGCTGCACGGGAGAAGGAGCGGCCACAGCCCACGCCCGCTGAACTCGCTCAGCGTAGCGTCGCGCGGGTGGACCGCGACCTGGACCGTGGCGCCGGTGCTACTCAAATCGGGCAGGTTTTACCATGGCATTTCCCAAACAGCCCGTCCATTGCCCAGAATGAAGGCAGTGTCGACGGCTCGTCCGGTGAAAGTCCTGCGCGTTATCACGCGCCTGAACATCGGCGGGCCAGCCATCCATACGATCCTGCTGACGCACGCGCTGAACGACGGCCGCACATTCGCCTCGACTCTGGTCGCGGGGATGACCGCACCCCACGAAGGCGACATGCTGGCTCTGGCTCGCGAAAAAGGTGTTGTGCCGACGTTTCTGCCGTCGCTCGGTCGCGAGATCAGTCCCCTCGACGATCTGGTTTCGTTAGCCAAGATGGTGCGATTCATTCGCCAGATCAAGCCGGACGTCGTCCACACCCACATGGCCAAAGCGGGCACGGTCGGTCGGCTGGCGGCGCACATGTGCGGCGTGCGGCTCATCGTCCACACCTATCACGGCCATGTGTTCCACGGTTATTTCAGCCCGACCAAGACCCGCGTGTTTCTCACCATCGAACGGGCACTGGGCCTGCTCACCGACCGGGTCATTGTCGTCGGCGACGGCCAACGTGAGGAGATCGCCAGCTACGGCGTCGCCGCCCGTCAAAAACTGGTCGCCATTCCGCTCGGACTCGAGTTGGTGCAGTTCCTCGACGCCGAACAGGTTCGCGGCCAATTGCGCCGCGAGCTGGGTATTGCTCCCGACGTGCCCCTCATCGGCATCGTCGCTCGCCTGGTGCCGATCAAAGCTCACGAGGTGTTCTTCCTCGCCGCCAAACGCGTTCGCGCGGCACTCCCGCGGGCGCAGTTCGTTGTCATCGGCGATGGTGAGCGGCGAGCCGAGCTCGAAACGCTGGCTGCCGAGATGGGCCTCAGCGATGCGGTGCGATTCCTCGGTTGGCGGAGCGATCTCAAGCGCGTGTACGCCGATCTTGACGTTGTCGCCTTGAGCTCGCGCAACGAAGGCTCGCCCGTGGCGCTTATCGAAGCGCTGGCGTCGGCGCGGCCCGTGGTCTCGACCGCCGTGGGCGGGGTCGCCGAAGTTGTTCTCGACGGCGAGACCGGTCTGTTGGTCCCGCCCGGCGATCCGGCTGCATTTGCCGAGTCGCTCGTAAAACTGCTGAATGAGAGGCACTTAGCCGAGCGGCTTGGCCTGGCTGGGCGGCAACACGTCTACCCGCGTTACGATTCCAGCCGACTGGTCGACGACGTGAGACACCTCTATCTGCGCGAGCTTGCCGCTCGCGGTCGAGCGCTGCCCAGCGTGGGAGTCACTGCTTAGTGCCGCGCGCACTCGTCACGGGCGGGGCGGGGTTCATCGGCTCCCATCTCACCGAGCGGCTGATCGAGCGGGGCGACCACGTCACCGTCCTTGACGATTTTTCGACTGGCCGCCGCGAAAACCTGACCAGTCTGGCAGACGACGCGCGGCTGGAGCTGATCGAAGGCAACGTCCTCGATGAGCCGCTGGTGCAGCGCCTGGTCGGCCAGGCCGACGCCGTCTATCACCTGGCGGCCGCCGTCGGCGTCGATTGGGTGCTGCAGCATCCATTGCGCTCGCTCGAAACAAACATCCAGGGCACCGAACACGTCCTGCGCGCCTGTGCCAGCGTCGAAGGCGGGCGGCGGGTGCTGATCGCGTCGACATCTGAGGTGTACGGTAAGAACGAGAAGGACGCGCTCTCGGAAGACGACGACCGCGTACTTGGCTCATCCCGTCTGGCGCGTTGGTTTTACGCCTCTGCCAAAGCCATCGACGAGGCATTTGCGCTGGCCTACTGGCAGGAACAGCGTCTGCCGGTGACCGTGGTGCGGCTGTTCAACACGGTCGGGCCACGCCAGACCGGACGCTATGGCATGGTGGTCCC
>DASYKL010000697.1:0-11030 GCA_035995405.1 Chloroflexota bacterium | reverse complement strand
CGGTGATCGTCATCGAGCACCACGATCGCGAGGATGCGGCCGGCTGGGGCGGCATTTTGTCTCTAGCGGCCAAGATCAAAGGCGTCGAAGGCGTGGTCGTGGACGGGACGTGTCGCGATGTCGACGACAGCCGTGATGCAGGTTTTCCCGTTTATGCTCGGGCGGCGACGCCAGTGACGGCGCGCGGACGCATTGTCGAGGCATCGATGGGTGAGCCGATTCGCGTCGGCGATCTGCAGGTGACGGCAGACGACTACGTGATCGTCGATTGGAGCGGCGCCGTGTTCGTCGAGGGGGCGCGCGCGGCAGAGATCGTCGGGTTAGCCGAGATGCTGGCGGCGCGTGAAGCGCAGATGGCGGCTGACGTTCGCGCTGGCAAGTCGGTGGTCGAGGTCATGGGTAAGAATTACGAAACAATGCTCAACCAAAGCTAAGGGGTAGGACAGAACAACGCATGAGTGATGACGCAATCGTCAAGGGACTTGGCGAGCTTCCGACCGCGACGATCTCCGACGCGCTCGATCGACTGGGTATCGTCAGCCAGTGTCTGGGACTTGCGCCGCTAGACCCATCGTTCCGCCTCGCCGGGCGCGCGTGGACCCTGCGCTATCGCCCGGCCGGCATCGTGGACAAAGGCACGGTCGGCGATTACATCGATGATGTTGCACCAGGCGATATCGTGGTGCTCGACAACGCCGGGCGACTCGATGCGACCGTCTGGGGCGACATTCTGACGGCTGTCGCAAGCCGGCGCGGCATCGGCGGCACCGTTATTCATGGCGTGTGCCGTGATGTGTCACGGGCGCTGGACCTGAAATATCCGATTTTTTCGCGCGGTCGGTACATGCGCACAGGCAAGGACCGCGTGGAAGTGGAGAGCATGGGCCAGCCGATCTCGCTCGGCGAGGTTCAGGTGCGACCTGGCGACATCTTGATCGGCGACGCGGACGGGATCGTGATGGTGCCGCGGCTGCGGGAGAAGGAAGTGTTCGACACGGCCCGCGCGATCGAGGATGCCGAGCAGGCGATCGAACGTGAGACGGCGAAGGGGATCCGTCTGGACGACGCGCGCAAGACGTTCAGGTATCACGAGCTGCAAACCAAGGCCTGAGCGGGCCGCGTTTCGAGCTCGGTCCCTCGCGTACGCGTCACGGCGACGCGCACGCGAGGTCTAGACCGAATTGACGCTCGGCTAGGTAACGGTGACCTGGCCGAGCATCCAGGGGTGTGGGCTGCAGTTGTAGGTGAACGTGCCGGCGTTGTTGAAGGTGATCGACGCCGAGCCGCCGCTGGAAATGTCGCCGGTGTCCCAGGCGTTGTTGTTGGCCGTAGCGGTGTGGATCACTGCGCCGCTGTTCTGCCACGTCACTGTCGTGCCCGCGGGTACAGAGATGCGGACTGGCGTGAAAGCGTAGTCGGCCGTATCGACCGTGCCATCGAACGGCTTGCTCAGGCCCTGCGTGTCAGTGCGACCGACCGCGTCGCCCAGTTTGACGAGCGGGCCGCCGAGTGATGTTTTGGTTTGAACAGGCGGCGGCGCAGGCGCCTGGTCTATGGTGCCGTTGAGCGAGAAGGCCCACACGGCGTCGCCGTCGGGGGTGCTCACGCCGCCGCGATTGCCGCCTGAGGCGATGGCTACGTATTGCACGCCATCGACGCTGTAGGTCATTGGTGGCGCGCTGATGCCCCAGCCCGTCTGGAATTTCCACAGCTGGTCGCCGGTGCGCGCGTCATACGCCACCAGGTTGCCGTCGACTTGACCGACGAACAGCAGGCCGCCAGCGCTGCTGACCGCGCCATAGCTGCGGTCGCCCGGTAGCTCCTTCTGCCAGACGATCTTGTTGGTGCGGCTGTCCAGAGCAGTAACGGTGTTGTTGATCGGCGTGTTGGGCGGAGTGACGTTCGCACCGGCGGTGTAGCGCTTGCCGAGGACATACGTCTCAGGCTTCATTGCCCGACCGCTATATGTCTCGCCGCCCATCACATAGGTGTAGCCAGTCTGTGGGTCGAACGAGCTCGGGCTCCAGTTGCCGGCGCTGCCTGGCATCACGACCGGCACGTCATAGAACGCATCGAACATGCAGCCGACGATCGGGAAGCCTTCGACCGGTTCAGTGACGCAGTCTTTGACGAACTTGTCGCCGACCGGATATGGCTGGGTCAAGGCAGTCGCCATACGCGGTTCTTGACCGACTGGTTTTTCGTCAATGCCGACCAATGGCTGGCCAGTCGAACGATCCAGGTAATAGACCCAGCCGGTTTTGCCTGGCTGCGATAAACCTTTGCGGGGCTGACCGTTGTACGTCTGATCGAACAGCACGACGGGGCTGGGTGCGTCGTAATCCCAGATGTCGTGATGGACTTCCTGGAAATGCCATTTATAGGCACCGCTGCGATAGTCCAGCGCGACGATGGACGCCGAAAAGAGGTTGTCGCCGGGGCGAACGGCGCCGTCGTAATCAGGGCCGGCGTTGCCGGTGCTGAAATAGATCATGCCCAGGTCAGGATCGATCGCCGGCGCCTGCCAGACGGTGCCGCCGCCATGCAGATAGGCGTCGCGTTTGATCGGATCGGGGTCCGTGGCGGCGGGCCATGTGTTGCCGCCGATGTCGTTCGGGCCGGGGATGGTGTAAAAGCGCCAGATCTCATGGCCGGTCTTTGCGTCGAGGGCATAGAGGCGGCCGCGCACGCCGTTTTCGGCGCCGGACATGCCGGTAAAGATCATGCCGTCGTAGTAGCGTGTCGCGCCGGTAATGCTGAAGCCGTCGTGGTAGTCCTCGAGCTGGGTCCGCCAGACGACTTTGCCAGTGGCCTGGTCGAGCGCGACGAAGCTGCCGTCGAGCTGGCCCGTGAAGATCATGCCCTGGCCGGAGGCGACGCCGCGATTATCCCAGCCACAGCAGATCAGGTCGTTGACCTGCGGGATGTCGGAGTTGTACTCCCAGAGTTTTTTGCCGGTCTTACCATCGAGGGCAAAGATGTCGTCGTTGCCGGTGGGGATATACATCACCCCATCGATGACGAGTGGATCGGCCTCGAAGATGTACTTGGAGCCGCGCGCGGAACCGAGGCGGGTAAGCCAGGCACCCTTGAGGTTCTGAACATTGGTCGTGTTGAGTTGATCGAGTGTGGAGTAGCGCTGGTTGTTCAGCGCGCCGCCATAGGTAATCCAGTTGGCTCCGCCGTTCTTCGTCTGGGCGAGCTCCTGGTCGGTTGGTGAGCGGAACCCAGGCCCCTGACTCTGGGCTGAACCGCTCGACGGAAGGACAAAGACCGCCGCGGCCAATGCCACTACTAGTCGTCGCATGAACTGTCGCATACACACCCCCCTGCTGGCTGTATGGAGCGCAGTGTACGCTGCATTCCTATCTGAGGGAGTGAGCATATGCAGGTTGCAATCGGCACGTACGACCACACCAAAGGACTGAAGGATGGCAGCGTCAGCTCGCCTGGGCTGCCGATGGAGTTCGTCGAGGTTTCACCAATTACGCGGGCTTTCCGCAATATGGCGACACAGCAGGCATATGACGTCGCCGAGATGGCCCTGGTGACCTACATGCTCGCGCGCGTCTATGACAAGCCGATCGTGGCGCTGCCAATCGTGCTGGTGCGGTCGACCTTGTTACCAGGTCTGGTGACCGCGACGGACTCGGCCATTACCGATCCGAAAGAGCTGAACGGCAAGACGCTCGGGGTGCGGTCGTACTCGCAGACCAGTGCGGTCTGGGTGCGCGGCATCATCCAGGACCACTTCGGTGTGGACCTCGGGTCACTCAAGTGGATGACCTTCGAAGGCTCACACCTGGACGAGTTCAAGGATCCAGCCAATGTGACGCGGGCAGAGGCCGGCAAAGACCTCGCGGAGATGGTCAAGAGCGGTGAATTGGCCGCGGGTATCGGCATTCCAGCCGGTGAAGGCCTGCGGTCACTCGTGCCTGACGCGGCGGCGCGAGAGGGTGAGTGGGCGGCTGCATCGGGAGTGCGGACGGTGAATCATATTTTGACGGTCAAACGGGAGCTGGTGGATGCGAATCCGGCGTTCCTGCAAGAAGTGACGGACCTGTTCCAGCGAGCCCGCGGGTCCAACGGGGCGAGCGTGCCGCCGATCGGGGTGGAGCCGAACCGCAAGGCGTTCGAGACACTCGCCCGCTATGCCCACGAGCAAGGTATTACGCCTCGTCAAATGACGATGGCGGAGCTTTTCCCGACCGTATAGCGCGGTGCACAAGAGATGGGGAGGAAATTCGCCTCCCCATCTCACCCGCTAGGCGATCTTGCAGTCGCCGATGGTCGGCAGCTGGTCGGCGGGGAAGCTCTGGACTACTTCTTCCTTCTGGCCATTGATCTTCAGCAGGTAGTACGTGGTCCGACCCTGGTGGTCGTCTTTGTTCATGATCAACTGGCCGTCAGGGAAGTCGGGGCCCTGGGGGACGGTCAGCGTCTCGAACGCGGAGACGAGCTTTTCGGTGTCGGCTTTGCCGGTGAAGTTGGCCTTGCGCATGGCCAGGACGAGCGCTGTCATGGACATGTAGGCGTTGTAGCCGTTGTTGTTGCCCGGTGTGACGTGGTCCACGCCACCCAGTGGGCCGATCAGGTCAGGGTTCTTCTTGGCCAGTGCGAGCCAGTCATCCATGTACTTCTGATCATCGGCGTTGCCCGGCAGGCCGTCTGAGGGTCGCGTGCCGGTGATGATGGCGCCGTTGAGCGCTTCGGGATAGACGCCCGCGAAGGACTCTTTGCCCAGCGCGGTGACGATGGCGACTTTCTGGTTGATGCCGAACTGCTGGATCACGCTCATGACACGGGCCAGGTCGCTGCCCGTGGCGCGGACGTTCAGCACCGTGACGGAGCCGTCAGTCGGGACCTTCGTGACATACGGCGTCACGTTCGCTTCACCGAGTGGGACTGGAATTTCGGTGACGTACTCGCCGCCATTCTTCGCCAACGCTGCCTTACTGGTGGCGAGATCGGACTGTCCGAGCGCGTAGTCCGGGTAGATGATGGCCCACTTCGGCCCGAACGTTTTCACCTCATACGCCACGGCGGTGTCGGTGGTCTGTCGCCCAGCCGGATAAACGCGGAAGGTGTACTTGTCGCATGACTTGGTGGTCAGCGCATCACTGGCGCAGCCGTTCAGCGGCACGTACACGATCTGCAGCTTGGCCGCGAGGGCCTGCACGCCGAGGCATTCGGGGCTGAAGATGCCGCCGCTCAGGACGTCGACGTTATCTTGCTGAGCCAATTGCTGGGCAAGCTGCTGGGCCTGGTTGGCGTCGCCTTTCGGATCGACATAGATCGGTTGGAGCGGATGGCCGTTGATGCCGCCGCTGGCGTTGGCGCGCTGGATGGCCAGCTCCGAGCTGACGCGCATCAGCGCACCTTCGATGGCGCCGACGCCGGTCACGTCATCCATAATGCCGACCTTGATCGGCGTGCCCGTTGGCGCGGCGGTAGTAGCGCCACCCGCGGCAACGGCCGGCGCCGTGGTCGCCGCTGGCTTACCGGCCGCGGGCGGGGCGGCAGCAGTGGTCGCGGCGGGTGTCGTGGCCGCGGGGGCCGAACACGCAGCGAGGGCCAGCGTGAGGCCGCACAGCCCAACGGCCAGGCGCGCTCGAATCGTCAGATTAGTTGATCCCATGTTGTTTCTCCCCGAGTTCTGGTGTTGGTCGCGAAAACTGCAGGCCGTAGCGGGCGCGGATGCTCCGCCACAAGCCGACAAGTCCGTCTGGAAGGAAGTAGACCACGAGCATGAGCACGATGCCGATATAGAGTGACGATTGGGTGCTGCCGCGGCTTAGCTGGTCTGTCAACGCGCGCAACAGGGCTGCGCCCAGGAGCGGGCCTAGAATCGAATCGACACCGCCAACCAGGGCGTATACCAGGCCGTTGGTCGAGTTTGCCAGGCCGAGCAGGTCGATGAAGACGAACGAGCGCTGCAGCGCAAACAGCCAGCCGCCGATCGAGGCGATGACGCTCGAAAAGACGGTCAGCGCGACGCGGTACTGGGCGACGCTGTAGCCCATGGCGGCGGCCCGGGAGGGATTGCGGCCGATCGCCTGGATCGCTTTGCCCGTCTGCGAGGCCAGGACGTACCAGGATACGCACGTGCACAGGACGACGATGCCCAGCACGAACCAGTAGAAGCCGTTCCCCGCCAGGGGGCTGAGACCGAATGAGACGCGCAAACCGCCGTTGACCGTCAAGCCGTTGTCACCGCCGGTCAGGTCGTTGGCGGCGTGCGGAATGCTGGCAAAGGCAAGCGTCGTCAGGAACGTCAGCATCAGGTACTCGACGCCCGAGGCGATCAGGGCGTAGAAGGCGAACAGCAGCGAGACCACTACGCCGGCGATGATGGCTACGGCGAAGAGGGTGAATGGCTCGGTGATGCCCTGGTGAGTCAGGATTGCGACGGCGTAGGCGCTGACGCCGAAGTTCGCCCCGACGCCGAGGTTGAACAGGCGGCCGTAGCCGGTGATCAGGCCGACGGCCAGAGCCAACAGGCCGGAGATGAGGTAACTGGTCAGCGCCTGGACGGCATAGCCGCCCATGACCGGCGGGACGATGGCCATAAAGAGGACGATGATGACGGCGAAGACGATGGAGGCGTACTTCATAGGCGAACGAGGAGATGCTGGCGGCGGGAACGGACCATCAGCAGCAGGATGACCAGGCCAAACAACACCACGCGCAGCCAGGCTGGACTGACGAACAGGGCGCCAACCGATTGGACCTCGCCGACCAATATAGAGATGATCGCCGCGCCGCGGAAGTTCCCCAGACCACCAGCCACGACCACGATGAAGGCGTTGAGAATCACGTCGGCGCCGACCAGCGGGTAGACCGATGTCAACGGCAGCAGCAGGCCGCCCGCGAGGGCAGAGAGGCCGGACGAGACGACCAGGGCCAGGATGTAGACGCGCGGGACCGGTACGCCGAGCGCGGCGGCCATCGGTCTATTCTGAGCGACCGCCCGCAGCCAGATGCCGTAGCGGGTGTATTGGAGCGCGAAATACCCGAGCACCAGGATACCGATACCCACCCCGAGGATGATCAAGTTATAAACCGGGTAGCGAACGGTGCCGAGTGGTATCGAAAGCGCCAGCGGTGGCTGGATGATCTTGGTGTCGCCGCCAAGAAAGTTGGTAGCTAACTGCTCCATGATCAGGCCCAGCCCGAGCGTGGCGAGCAAAATCAATACCTGGGATTTGGCCAGCAGCGGCCAGATGATGGCAGCCAGCAGCAAGCCGCCGAGGACCGCAACGATGATGGTGCCGACGATGACGCTGACCACGTAGTTGTGGGTCGCGTTGAGCAGGAACCAGACGGCGTAGCCGCCCAACATGTAGAAGTCGCCCTGGGCGAAGTTGACGATGTGCAGCACGCCGAACAGCAGCGCCAGACCAGCGGCGACGAGGGCCAACGAGGCGCCGACAAACAGGCCATTCAGGATCTGGATGAGCAGTTGATCAGCCATCAGTGGCGGCCCTCGCCGAGGAGGGTAGCTGCGAGCTCGTCCGGGCTGGAGAAGTCGCTGGGCCGATAGGTTCCGATCAATACACCTCGATCCATGGCGTACATGCGGCTGCACAGGACACGCAGCAAGTCGAAGGACGAATCGACGACGAGCACGGTCAGGCCGCCCTGGGCGGCGCTGAGCAGCGCATTGGCGATCAGCTCGACGTTGGCGGGCATCAGTCCTTCGGTCGGCTCGTCGACCATGAGCAGTTTGGGCTGCAGGGCGATGCCGCGGGCCAGGGCAAGCATCTTCTGCTGCCCGCCACTGAGGGTGCCCGCGAGCTGCAGGCGCCGCTCCTTGAGGATGGGGAAGAGCTCGTAGGCCCGATCGAGGACGCCGTGCTGGTTCTTGCCGGGGTGGAGCAGGGCGCCAATGCGGATGTTCTCTTCGACGCTCATCTGGGGAAAGACGGCGCGCTCCTCGGGCACATAACCCAGCCCTCGGTTGGCGCGGACGTGCGCCGGCTTGCCAACCAGGGTCGTGCCCTGGAGCGCGATGCTGCCCTGGACGCGCGTCTCGAGGCCGATCAGCGATTTCAGCGTGGATGTTTTGCCGACGCCGTTGCGACCTACCAGTGCCACCGCTTCGCCCTGGTCGATGTTGAAGGAGATGCCCTGCACGACGTGGCTGGCGCCGTAGTAGGCGTGCAGGTCTTTGACGTCAAGCATCGCGGCGCCCGCGCAGAAAGACGCGCTTGACGTCAGCGGAGTCGAAGACTTCGTCAGCGCTGCCCTCGGCCAGTTTCTTGCCTTCAGCGAAGGCGGTCACCCGCGTTGCGACGGTGCGCACCAGGTGCACGTCGTGCTCCGCCATGACGACGGTGGCGGTATTCACGACGCGGTGCAGCAGGTCGCTCAAACCGGCTCGCTCGTGGGCACTCATGCCCGACGACGGCTCGTCCAGCAGCAGCAGTCTGGGGCGTGCGCCGAGGGCAACGGCAATCTCCAGCTGGCGTTGCTGGCCGTGCGACAGCAGCTCAGCGTTGACGTGGGCGGCCGACTCGAGGTCGACGAGGGCCAGCAGCTCGTCGGCTTTGGCGATGTCGTCGGCGCGGCTATGCAAGCGCAGCAGGCCAAAGAGGCCACGGTGTGCCTGGACGGCCAGGACAACGTTTTCGAGGCAGGTGAAGCCGGGGACGATGCTGGTCAGCTGAAAGGAGCGCCCGATACCTGCCCGGGCGCGCCAGCTTGGGGTGGTCGTGCCGAGCGGTCGCCCGGCGAAGAATACTTCGCCAGATGTCGGCAGCAGCTGGCCGCCCAGCAGATTGAGAACGGTCGACTTACCGGCGCCGTTCGGGCCAATGAAGACGTGAATATCGTGCTCGCGGATGTCCAGGTCAACCGAGTCGACAGCCTTGAAGGGGCCGTACGACTTGGATAGTCCGCGAGTCGACAGGACGACGTCGCGTACCGGACTCTGCGTCACCCCGCGGCGTTCGCGGCCACGCCCGCGCCGAGAACCTGGCCTGGATTGTCGCGGACCATGCGGCGCACGTCGTTCTCAGAAAAGCCGTTGTCGAGCAGATTGCTCGCAAAAATGCCCAGACCTTCATCCGGATACGGGGCTGTCGTCTGACCCAGGTCGGTGGCGAGAATGGTGCTGGCCGGACCGACCTCGCGGATGTTGGCGTACACCTGCTCCCACGAAATCTTGCCAGTGTTAGGCGTCGTGAAGCAGCGCTCGAAAAAGACGCCCAGCTTGGCCAGCTCCTGCTGCTGGGAGATCGAGAGCAACGTCGTCGGGAATTCCGGGTGGGTGATGATAATGCGCTGGACGCCGACTTCTTGAGCGGCGGTAACGACGGGCATCACCTCAGACGGCCGAATATGGCTGGTGGCGAGAACCATGTCGTGCTTGGCGATGATTTCTAAACACTGGCGAGTTGCCTGCGTCACTTTGCCGTCTTCGGTGACGTTGAGGAAGGACCCAGCGATGCCGAGTGCGCGCATCTCGCGGGCGATGCTCATCCAGTACGGCAGCTTGCTCTCGTCGCGCTGACCAGCGATCGCTTCGAGCTCGTTGGCATTGTCGACGGAGGGCAGCCAGCAGACCCTGGTGCCGAGTCGCCCGGCGATGTCGAGCGCCAGCGGATTCAGGCCGCCGACCGAATTATTCAAGGCGATGGCGCCGAACGCCTGAATCTCGGGCACGATCTCGTTCACGAGAGTCGCTCGATCGGCAGTGCAGATGTAGTGCGACTTCAGGACGAAGCCGGCCATGCGGCGGGCCTTGAAGCGTTTTGCCAACTCGAGATCGTTGAACTTGCGGGGCAAGACGTCAGGCGCGGAGTGGATGTGGGTATCGAAGGCCCCCTCGAGGAGGCCGTCGATCGTGGACTGGTCAGCCATACCTGTGAGACTTTAGCTGGCAGGCTGCTGTGGTTTGGCCTCGATCTGCAGCTCGACCCTGAGCTGGTCGCCCACGACGCGTCGCCCAGGCTCGAATTCGCGGGTGAACGGGACCTGGAAGTCGGCCATGCTCAAGGTCATCACTCCGGAAAAGCCAGCGGCGGCACCCATGCGTGTCGTGACGACGCCATTGAACTGGACCGGCACAGCGACCTCTTTGGTGATGCCGCGCAGCGTCAGGTCGCCCGTAATCACGTAATTGGCCAGGTCTTTCTGCTGGATGCTCTTGCTCTTGAACTTAATCTCCGGATACTTGCTCGTGTCCAGCATGTCTTCGCCGTTGATCAGGTCTTCGCGACCCTGGACCGCCTGCGAGTCGACAGAGGTGGCGTCGATGGTCAGGTCGACGCTGGATTTCAGCAGATCGTTCTCGTCGACCGCGATGGTGCCGGAAAACTTGCGGAAGCGGCCTTTGACGTCGGCGATCTCATTGTGGCGCGCGGCGAATTCGATCAGGCTGTGATTGGTATCGATAGCCCACGTCCCACCCGCGATCTGGGCTGCTTGTGCACTGGTCATCGTTGACGGCCTCCCCGGAAAGTTGCCGGCCCACGGTACCAGAACTATCCTGGCGGCGGGCTAAGTGACGCCGCCGCGGCGGCATCGATGAGCCAGACCACGTCGCCCTCGACCGGCCGTACGATTTGCGCCGGCAGCGCGCTCGGGTCGAACGGTCCTTCGAGTACGCGGCGCAGCATCTCTGCTTTGTTGCTGCCAGCGACGAGGAAGAGTGCTTCGCGGGCCAGGTTGAGTACGAGCGGAGTCAGCGTGATGCGCCACATTCCGACTTCCGCGACGTATTCGGCGACAACCCAGCGTCGTTGTTCGTGTACTGCTGTCAGACCTGGAAACAGCGAGGCGGTGTGGCCGTTGTCGCCCATCCCGAGGATGATCACATCGAGTCGCGGCGGCTCGGTCCCGAAGAAGGTTTTGAGCTCCTCCTCATAGACCAGGGCGGCTTCTTCGGGCGGTAATTCGCCGCGCATGCGATGGATGTTCTGTGCGGGGATGGGCACTTTGCTGAGCAGCGTCTCGTACGCCATGTGGTAGTTGCTTTGCGGATCGTCCGGCGGGACGCAACGCTCGTCGCCGAAGAAGATGTGGAC
>DASYKL010000696.1:0-2243 GCA_035995405.1 Chloroflexota bacterium | reverse complement strand
GGTCGTGCTCGGCGTGGCGCTCATGCCCGTCTCACCGGCGCTCCAGCAAGCGACCGAACCGGCGCGGCAGGCAGTCACCAGCTTTGTCGTACCAACCACTGATGCAGTGGCATCGCTCTTTGGCGGGCCGTCGCCACAGGTGGTCGTGATCTCGCGCCCAAGCCTGAGCGTACCCGCCACGATCGACATCGCCATCGACGATGCAGCACTGGACGTGCCGACCGAAGAACCGTCGCTCGAAGCTCCCGCGCCTGGCGCCGTCGCGCTCGCTGTGGCCCCGCCACTAGTCAGCGGGCCAACAACCCCGGCTGAACTGGCTGATGTGAGCGCTCCTGCTGAGGAGGACATTGGGTTGGAGGTCGAGCCGCAGCCGACAGTCGCTCCTGCACCAGTCGTTGTCCGCGATGCAGAGCCGGCCGTACTGCAGGTCGCCAGCCAGGCGCCCCCCCAGGCCCTGCCGACGCCGAGCCCAACCGATACACCCTGGCAGATTCGAGCGCGGTTGAACGCCGAAAATCAGGTGGCGATCGACGCCGCCAAAGCAGCCCAGACGCGCGCCAAGGCGGCTGCTGATGCGGCAAACCAGGCGGCGATCGACGCCCGGCGAGCAGCCTTCGCTGCTGCGACGGCAGTGGCGAAAGGCGAGCCGGTCCCGCCGACGGCCGTGCCAACAGTCGCAAGTGCGTCGTCCAGCCCAGGCCCGTCTTCCACCGCAACAGGAGTGAGCAGCGCCTCGGTGGCGCATCCGATCGCGGCGGCCGTTGCGACGCCTGGGCCGACGAAGACGTCCCCCAACTCGGTGTCCACGAGTGCCGTGGCAACGGCGCAGAGCAAAGCTGGCGCAGAGGCGGCGAACCAGGCTGCGATCGATGCGGCTCGCGCGGCGAAGGCGGCTGCTCGGCTGCAAGCCGAAGCGGCCAATCAGGTAGCAATCGAGGCCGCCCGAGCGGCCAGAACTGGGTCCAGGGGACCAGTACAGACACCTGCGCCTGCACCAACTCCGCAGCTGAAGCCGAGCACGGCACCCTCCACGTGGCCAGCAGCCGAGGCGCCTGGCACGATCGCCCAGACAACGCAGGCAGGTGAGACGACTCCAGGTGAGCAGGCCGCCTCTGAGACAGCCGCCGCGGCCAGCAGCGTGGAAGTCGCCGCCGCCGAGGCCGCCATGAGCCCTGACGGAGCCGACACTGCCAGCGCTGACGAGTCCGTAATCTACGATGAAGCCCCGATGAGGCTCGCCGACGCGCCCGACCCGGCGGTCTAGCGCTCACCGAGGCGCGGGACTTCTGCCCTTTGCCCCTTACCGGGTGTTCTGAGGATCGAGCGCGTCGCGGAGTCCGTCGCCCAGGAAGTTGAACGCCAGCATCGTCAAAGCGATGACCAGCGCTGGGAACAGCACCATGTGCGGTGCGGAGAAAATCGCCTGGTTGCCGCGCTCGATCATGCTTCCCCAACTTGCCGTCGGCGGCCGCACGCCGAGGCCGATGAAGCTCAGTACTGCTTCGGTAAAGATTGCCTGTGGCACGCCGTAGGTCAATCGGACGATGATCGGCCCAGCCGCGTTCGGCAACAGATGTTGGGTGATGATTCGCGGCGCGGGAGCACCCAGAGATCTCGCGGCCTGAACAAAGTCACGTTCACGCAACGTCATCAGTTGGGCGCGCACCAACCGCGCCAGATCGGTCCACGTCACCAGGCCGATGGCGAGAAAAATGTTGAAGATGCTCGATCCGATTGCCGCGGTGATGATGATCACGAACAGCAAGTCTGGGAACGCGTAGAAGACGTCGGTGAAGCGCATCAGATAGTTGTCGAATCGACCGCCGAAGTAACCGGCGAGGCCGCCGACGGTCAACCCGATCGACAGGATCAGCAGTTGGACAAAGATCGCCACCGACAGCGAGACGCGGGCGCCATGAATCAACCGACTCAAAATGTCGCGACCGACGTCATCGGTGCCGAGCAGATGCATCGCGCTCGGCTTCTGGTACGAGCTGGCGGGGAACTGGTAGGTCGGATCGTACGGTGATAGGACGTCGGCAAAGATGGCGACCAGGATCATCACTACGATGAACGCCAGGCCCAGCATCGCCAGTTTGTTGCGTCGTAGCCGTCTGAACGCATCGCGCCAGAGACCACGCGAGGAGCGCGATGGAGCGTAGACCGTGGGCTCGGCGTTCAGGCGGCCGGCTGCGACGCCGGTCGGCGACGTTGGAACCGTGGTCGTCGTCACGCTGCCGCGT
>DASYKL010000695.1:0-6671 GCA_035995405.1 Chloroflexota bacterium | reverse complement strand
TCGATTCATCGCGACCGCCACGAGCTGTTGAGCGTGCCTATCGCGCTCGACTGGCTACGCCGCAAGTTGCCCCCGACGTATGGCGAGCCACAGCTGACCGTCATCGTGTCGGAAATCTGCCACGCCATTCTGGCGCACAACGTCCACGAGCGCTGCCTGACGCTCGAAGCGGGCATCGTCAAAGTCGCTGACGCGCTCGACATGACCAAAGGTCGCTCGCGTAAGGCGATCAGCGCTGGCAAGATCGACATTCATTCGATTTCGGCAGCGGCGGTCGAAGCGGTCCGCGTCACACGCGGTGTCAACAAACCGATACGGGTCGAGGTCGACATCAATAACCCCGCGGCGGTGTTCCACCTCAACGAAGTCTTCGGTCAGAAGCTAGCCCACAGCAGCATCAAGGATTACGTCGAGGTGCCGAAGCTGGACGAGCTGCTCGAGACGCTGCGCGAGCTGGGCACGAGCGAAGACCCGCAGCGTGATGCCGAAGCCGAAGCCACGACCGATGGCACGGGCCGGCCCGAGACGCGGGCAGCAGGCGAGCCGATCGGGATCGGCCGCGGCAGGGTGCCGACGACGATCGCGTGACGGCTCACGGCCATACCCACGGCCACGGCCACGACGACTCTCACGCCAACGAGCCCGAACACGGCCACGGTGGCGACGGTGGCGACCACGCGCACTCGGCTGGCCGCTGGGCTCGGCTGCAGCATCTCTTCGCCCCTCACTCGCACGACGCCGTCGACTCCCTGGACGACGCCCTGACCGGCTCGAGCCACGGTATCCGTGCGGTAAAGCTGTCGCTGATCGGCCTGGGCGTCACCGCCGCTCTGCAGCTCGTCGTTGCTCTGACCAGCGGTTCGGTCGCTGTGCTGGCCGACACCATCCACAACTTCGCCGACGCCTCGACCGCCATCCCGCTGTGGCTCGCCTTCTGGATCGGCCGCAAAGCCGCCAACGAGCGCTACACCTACGGCTACGGCCGCGCCGAAGACCTGGCTGGTGTGTTCGTGCTGCTGATGATTGTCGCCTCAGCGCTGGTCGCCTGTTGGGAATCGCTGCAGAAGCTGCTGCACCCGACGCCAATCGAAAATCTGGGCTGGGTCGCCGCGGCTGGCCTCGCCGGATTCTTTGGCAACGAGCTCGTCGCGCAATACCGCATCCGTATCGGCCAACGCATCGGCAGCGCGGCTCTGATCGCCGACGGCTACCACGCCCGAACTGACGGGCTGACCTCTCTGGCGGTCCTATTCGGCGCCGCCGGCGTGTGGCTCGGCTTTCCCATCGCCGACCCGTTGGTCGGCTTGCTCATTACCGTCGCCATCTTGATCGTTCTGAAAGACGCGGCGCTGCAGATGTGGCGGCGCCTGATGGATGCAGTCGATCCGGACCTGGTCCGGCAAGCGGCCGCCGCGGCCGGCGCGGCAGCTGGCGTGCAAGGCGTGTCAGCGATTCGCGCGCGCTGGATCGGTCACGCAATTCACGCCGAGGCGCTGATCGTCGCCGACGCTGATCTGAGCCTGGGCGAGGCGCATCAGATTGCCGAGCGCGCCCGCCACAACATGCTCCACGCCGTGCCGAAGCTCACCAGCGTGACGGTGCACGTCGATCCGTGTGCCCACGACGGACACGACCACCACGCGGACCTGGCGCACCACGACGCCATCGGCCGTAGCGGCTGAAGCGGCTGAAACCAACCGTCGACGACGGTTGTCAGGCGCAAATTCAGGCAGCGGCGGCGACAGAAGATGAGCCGCCACTTGTCGACGTGGCGCTCGAGGCATGTGTCGCCTGATCCGGCAGCCACACGCTCATGAGCGTGCCTTGCCCTTCACCCGCGCTGCGCGCCCAGATGCGACCCTTGTGCTGCTCGATGATGTTGCGACAGATAAACAAACCCAGACCCATCCCGGTGATCTGGAGCTGCTCGGCATTCGCCGCACGCGAGAACGGCTCGAACACGCGCTCGGCGGCCTCTGGCGGCAAGCCGATGCCGTGGTCCTGGACTTCGATCAAGACACCGCGCGCCTTGGGCTGGACCCGTACCCGCAGCTCCGCCCCGTCGGGCGAGTACTTCAACGCATTTTCGAGCAAATTCGTCAGCACCTGCTCGATGCGATCTGGATCAGCAGCAATCTGGCGCGGGTTGCCAACGATGTCCAACAGCAGATGGCCGCTCGAGTCACCGAGCTTGAGCTGCTCCTGATAGCGGCTGACCACGTCGCGCACCAGCTCGGTGACGTCGACCGGCCGCAAGCGCATCGGCATCGTCCCGGCGCTGATCTTGGACACGTCGAGCAGATCGCGCACGAGCGCTGCCAAACGATCGCTGGCGTGATCGATGCGTTTGAGCGACCGCTGCAGCATCTCTTCGGTCAGGTCGCCATCGCTGTGAGCGGCGAGGACCATCTCGGCGTAGCCTTTGACACGCGCGATCGGCGTGCGCAGCTCATGCGACGCAATCGACACGAATCGGTCGCGGGCTTTGACGGCGGCTTGTGCTTCCTGGTGCAGGCGGGCATTGTCGACGGCCTGTCCGCATCGGCGGGCGAGCTCTTCAGCGATCGCCAGATCAGTCGGGTCATACGATCGGTCGGGCTGCGTCGAGATCACCGACAAGGCGCCTAACACGCGACCGCGAGCCGTGAGCGGCACGATCATGACCGAGCGTGAGTCAAGCTCGCGCAACAGCCGCAGATGTTCAGCGTCATGGGCTCGTGCGGCGCGTTGCGACTCAGACGATTCTTCGCTGCCCGTTTGGTTATAGGCTTCCGAAATTCCCGTGCGCAGGACCCGAGCGACGCCTTCAGTGGCCGGATAACGTGCCTGCAGCTGGCGGGCCAGCGCTTCCTTGGCCGGGTCGCCGTGCGCCAGCGCGAGCGAGCGGATCGCCCCGTCTGGGTCGAGCAGGTGCACAATGCACCAGTCGGCCAGGGTCCTGACTGCCACGCGCGCGACTTCCTGCAGCGTGGCTTCATAATCGAGCGACGCGTCGAGCAAGCGACTGGCTTCGGCCAGTACCGCGAGACGACGCTGTGCGGCAGCTGATTCGTCGCGCGCGACCTGGGCGCGGATGTTGTCGATGCGCTCTTCTTCGTGTTGATGGCGTTCGCTCGTGTCGCGCACAACGGCCAACACGTAGACGCGACCGTCAGCGGCGTTCTCGAGTCGGCTGAGAGTCAGCTCGACGCATACCTCGGGGCCGGACTTGCGGCGGGCGAAGAGCTCGACCGCCTGGCGGGCCGCGGAGCTGGTGGTTGCGGCGAGCCACTGGGAGGTCTGATCCAGATCGTGGACCAGGTCGGCCAGGGGCGAGCCGACGACTTCGTCAGCGGCAAAGCCGAACAGCTCGGCGGCGGCGGGATTCCACAATGCGATGTGGCCGCTGTCGGCAGCGGCGACGACAACGGCGTCGCGAATGCTGGCGAAGAGCCAGCCGGGGCCGAGGTCGAGCCAGCCGGTCGCCGGAGCGTTTGGAGCGTGGTCCTGAGCGCGCATGGTCATCAACCTGGCGTGTGATCTGTTCGCTACGGGCGGCGGCGGCGAATCGGTTGTTCCGCCAGCCGGACGCGGACGCGGAGCTGCTCATAGCCAGCCTGCAGGTGCTTCCCAAACACGAATGCCACGACAAAGGCGGCCGTCACCAACAGCTGTGAGTCCAACGAGTCCATGAGCGATCAGGTCCTCCTGCAATCAACCATCGGCTGACCTGTCCATTTACCTGAGCCGGCAGCATTTGATGAAGAGACATCAGGGGCTGACGCTTACGCCGCGGCTTCAAAAACGGCGGCGGCGACAGCCTGGACACCGAAACCGAGAAACAACAACCCTGAGCCGATGTTCACCAGGCGCAAGCGCCGCGGGGTGAACGCAGACCGCAGGCGAGCGGCGACGGCGGCCAGGATGAGCCACCACGCCGTCGAGCCGACGAACACACCGCCGACCAGCAGCAGCGCCGACATCGGCGAATCGGCACCCAGCGCGCCCAGTCCCATCCCGGCGAAGATCGCCCCGAATGACAGGATGGTCATCGGGTTGCTGATCGTCAGCGCCAGGGTCGACGTGTAGGCCGCCAGCAGCTGCAAGCCAGGCGCGGCTGGCACGACCGCGGCCGATTGGGCCGGCACCGCGCGCAGCGTGCGGACGGCCAGGTGGATCAGGAACAGACCGCCCAGCAGGCGCAGCCACAGCCGCTGCTCGACCAGCAGCGCGGCGGCCGCCGAAATGCCACTGCCACCAATCGCCGCGTAGCTCGCGTCCGCGGTCGCCGCGCCCAGTCCTGACAGGAAGCCGACGAGAAAGCCGCCGGTTAGCGTCCGCCGCAGACAGAGCAGGGCGATCGGGCCGACAACGGCGGCGACGGAACAGCCAAGGATGAAGCCTCGGACGGCAAGGGACAGGTCCACGTGTAGGCGCCTCGCAGCAGCAGCAAAGAAAAACCCCCGCGCCTGGTGACAGGTGGGCGGGGGTTTCTGAAAAGTCGAAGGTGACGGGTTGCGTGTATCTCAGGTCACGTCGAAGTTTTTCAGCCCCTGGCGGGGCTGCTGCTGGAAACACCGGTCGCGACGCGCAAACGGGCTCACGAAAACGCAGTATAGGCCGCCGCTGCGCGCGCCGCGGCGCACCCTGGCTGCCTGCTAGTTAGCCTGATATAGTTCGGTTGAGCTAGTTCGAAATGACCAGGCTACGCTCTCCCACGCGCACCCTGTGGGCCCTCGCCGTGCTGGGCCTGCTCCGCGAGCGCGACATGCATCCCTATGAGATGCAGCGCCAGTTGCGTTTGCGCCACACCGATGACCTGCTCGTCCTTAAACGTGGGTCGCTGTACCACGCCATCAATCAGCTCCAGCGCGACGGACTGATCGAACCCGTCGAGACCAGCCGTGAAGGACGCTGGCCTGAACGGACCGTCTATCGCATCACCGCTCACGGCGACGAGGTCATGATCGATTGGCTACGCGACCTGCTCTCGACCCCCCAACGCGAGCCATCGCAGTTCATGGCCGCACTGGCCCACGTGCTCCAGCTGACCCCGCGCGACGCGCTCGCCCAGCTGCAAGTGCGGCTCGTCAATCTCGGTGCCACAATCGCCAGCCTGCACGCCGTGGAGCACGGCATCGGTGAGCTGGTCGGCCGCGCATCAATTCTTGAAGTGGAGTATGCGAGCGCACTGCTGCAGGCGGAACGCGCCTGGCTCGGTCGCGTCGTGTCCGACCTTCAATCCGGAAAGCTCGATTGGGATTTTAAAAAAAAGAGATGAAGCTGGCGGGAGGACCTGCATGATTGAAACTCGAGGTTTACGCCGCACCTTTAAATCGCGCGGCGGCCCTGTTGAAGCCGTCGTTGGTGTCGATCTCAAAGTCGCCGCCGGCGAGGTCTTCGGATTTCTCGGTCCCAATGGCGCAGGCAAGACGACCACGTTGCGCATGCTCTCGACGTTGCTGCCGCCCAGTGGCGGCCAGGCCACCGTAGCCGGTTGTGACCTGCTGCGGGAGCCCAGGAACGTTCGGCAGCGCATCGGGTATGTCGGTCAGCGCAACGGCTCGGACCCGGGCGTGAGCGCCCGTCAGGAGCTCGTCTTCCAGGCGCGCCTCTACGGCGCCAATGCCACCCAAGCCCGCCAACGCGCGGCCGAGCTACTCACCTCACTCGAGCTCGACTCCGCCGCCGACCGGCCATCCAGCACCTACTCCGGCGGCCAGCGGCGCCGCCTCGACATCGGCCTCGGCCTGATCCACAACCCACAGCTCCTGTTCCTCGACGAGCCAACGACCGGCCTCGACCCGCAGGGCCGCGCCCGCCTGTGGGGCGAAGTCCGCCGCCTGCGCCAAACCGGTATGACCGTCTTTCTGACCACCCACTACCTGGAAGAGGCTGACGCGTTGTGCGACCGCCTGGCCATCATCGACCACGGTCGCATCGTGGCCGAAGGCACGCCCGAGCAGCTCAAACACGAAATCGCTGGCGACGTGATCACGCTCGGCTTGGGCGGAGACGTTGCGCCCGCCTTACTGCTGTTGCAAGCACAGCCGTTCGTGCGGCAGGCCAAACCCGAAGGCGAAGACGGCTTGCGACTCTACGTCGACAAGGGCGACGCGGCGATGCCTGCCGTGCTCCGTCTGCTCGACAGCGCCGGACTACAACTGCAAACCATCGCCATGAGTCGACCGAGTCTTGACGACGTGTTCCTGCAGCAGACCGGCCATTCCTTGCGCGACACAGCGGGAGAACACGCAGCATGACGTTCGCTCGTGACTTGTGGCTCGTATTCGAGCGCTACATGTGGCTGTTCTTGCGCAACCCCGTGTGGGTCATCATCGGCGTTATCCAACCAGTCTTTTATCTGATTCTGTTCGCGCCGCTGCTCGAAGGCATCTCTCGCGCCCCAGGGTTTCCGGCGGGCGGAGCCTACAACGTGTTCGTGCCAGGGTTGCTCATTCAGCTCGGCCTGTTCGGAGCGTCGGGCGTCGGCTTCGGTCTGATTGCCGAACTGCGGAGTGGGGTCATCGAACGCATGCGGGTCACGCCGGTCAGTCGGTTTGCGCTGCTACTCGGACGGACGTTGCGCGACATTGTCATCCTGCTGGTGCAGGCGCTGGTGCTGATCCTGCTGGCGCTGCCGTTCGGCTTGAGCATTCACCCGCTCGGCATCGTGCTGATGCTGGCGTTGC
>DASYKL010000694.1:0-6287 GCA_035995405.1 Chloroflexota bacterium | reverse complement strand
CGATCGACGTCGGCGAAGTGCGGTCGCACGGCCACCGCAGGCCGCACGTCTTCCTGGAACAGGCCTCGATCGGGCTCGGTCCACTCCTTGCTCCGGTGGGTGAAGGTTTCCAGAAAGGTCATTGGCTCGAGGCGCTCCGGGCTCTACCGGCTGCTCTGCTGCTCGAGCCCGTGCCGATGCGCGTGCAGTTGGACGATGAGGTGTGGCTGGCAGAAACGTTGCTGGTCACGATCTGCAACGCTCCACGCTCGGCCGCTGCACTGATCCTGGCACCCGACGCAAAGATGGATGACGGTCAACTTGACGTATGCATCTACGACGGCCTACATCAGGCCCAGCTCGCGAGTATGTTGTTCGAATTCATGTCGAGCGGGGTGAAAGAGCAGCCGGGTATCCGGCGGGCGCGCGCACAGCATGTGGCCGTGTCCTCGCCGACGCGCCAGCCGTTGCTGGTGGCGGCTGACGCGGAAGTCGTTGGCGAAACACCAGCCCGTTTCACCGTGCTGCCCGCCGCGTTGCGGGTGATGGTGAAAGCGCCGCCACTAGGTTGATTCGATGCGCGTCAACGCGCGATCGACCGCGCCGACGATTTCGTTGACCTGATCGCTATCGATGACGAGCGGTGGTGTGATCAGCGCGTGGTCGCCAATGAGTCCATCAGCACCGCTTTGGCCCGGATAGACGGCGACGCCCTCGTTGATGCAGGCCCGCGCAAAACGAAATGCCATACCCGATTCCACGGGAAACGGCTCGCGGGTGGCGCGATCCTGCACCAATTCGACACCGAGCAGCAGCCCCAGGCCGCGGACGTCGCCAAGCACGCGGTGCCTCTCGATCAACGCCTGCAAGCCTGACCGGAGCTGTGCGCCACGGTCAGCCGCGGCGCGGACGAGGTCGTGTCGCTGGATGTACTCGATTACCGCCAGACCCGCCGCCGCGGTAACCGGATTCTGGGCGTAGGTGTGACCCATGACCCACGGCGTCCCGGTTTCGCGTAAGGCGTTGACGACGCGCTCGTGCGCGATAAGCACCGCCAGTGGTGCGTAGCCACCACTGACGCCTTTGGCAGCGACCAGAATATCGGGCACTACGTCCCAGTGTTCGATCGCAAACCAGCGACCGGTGCGGCCGAAACCGCACATGACTTCATCCGCGATGAACAGCACGTCGTAGCGGTCACAGATTTCGCGAATCCGTTGAAAATAGCCGGGCGGGGCCGGCACCGCGCCCATCGTCGCGCCAACGACCGGCTCGGCGATGAAGCAGGAGACATTCTCTGGCCCATACCACCGAATCACGCGCTCCAGCTCGTCGGCGCAGCGCAAGCTGCCGCTGGCGCATTCGTCGCAGCGATAGGCGTACGCGGGCCCAATTTTGGGCATGTCGTGGAGCATCGGCTGATAGGTGCGACGGCGCTGGGTGTGGCCGCCGAAGCCGCTGGCGCCCAGAGTCATGCCGTGGAAGCCCTGCCAGCGACTCACCACCAGGTGTTTTTCCGGTTTGCCGCGCGCCAGCCAGTGCTGGCGGGCAAGTTTCACCGCACCCTCCGTCACTTCCGAGCCACTATTGAAGAGCGCTACGGCGTTGAGCCCGCGGGGTGTGGTTTCGGCGACTGCCTCCGCCAATTGCTGAGCCGGCTCCGTTTGAAACTGCGTCCATGGCACGAAAGCGACCGTGCGGAGCTGCGAGGCGATCGCGTCGACGACCTCGGGGACGGCGTGCCCGATCGACGTAACTGCACCGACGCCACCCGCGGCATCAATGAGGCGTCGGCCGCCGTCCTCGTAGAGATAGATGCCTTCGGCACGAACGATGGTCGGGAGATCGCCGCCGAGGGCGGGGAAAAACGAGGCTGCGTGCCGCGAGGCGCTCGTCTGTGGCATGGCAAGGGGATGCTACCGCGACGTTGCTGGCTTAGAGATCGGTGGAGAGACCGTCGGCGCCGATGGTCCAGGCGACGACGTCCGCTGGCGCGGCCCGCTCATCAGCCGTGCGGGGCTCATCACGAAAACGGTAGTCCTCTTTCCGAATCACTTCGTCGAGCGAAGCGATCAGGCGCTCTGCGTGCGCTCGGGCGTGGAGCATGACGCGCTCGGCGCTGCTGTCGCCGCTGCGCACGGCGGCCAGCGCGTGCGGTAAACAGACGCCGTCTGATCCATCGAACAGCGCCGCGTCACCTGGATCGGTGAGGATCGCTGCCAACCCGCTCAGGTAGCGCTGCTCCGCCTCATGCTGCGCAGCGCAGGCCAGACAGGTGTCAGCTCGGGACGCATCTGACGTCCGACCGCGCAAGCGGTCCAACAGGCCGAGTCGGCCGCGGTCTTTCAGCGTGGCCAGGTCCTGTACGGCGGTGTTCACGACATCACGGTAGATGAGTGCGGTACCGAGGACGCTGTGCGCCTCGCGCAGCCAACGGTGCGCATGCAGATTGCAGAAGCCGCGCGCCGCGCGCAGCTCGGCACGAATCTGGATGTCGTTGACGCGGTCATAGGCGAGCGAGGCGATGAAGCGGCCGACGCTGCGCAAGGCCAGGGCGCAGATCGCGCAACCCGGTTGCGCCAATGCCTCGCGCAGCTCGAAGGCTGTGGTATCGCGCGGTGCGCCGGCGCTGAGGTTCAAGTCTCCGCGGTCATGCGGCCGGGCTAGCGGCGGCGCCCACACGGACTTGAGCATAGCGCTCCAGAAGCTCCAGCTCTCCAACGTAGACGGGACGGAGCAATCGGGTCATGGCCCGGCTGATTCGAGCAGGGCGTGGAGCTCGTCGAGCGCGCGACGGCATTGGGCGCAGATCAAAAAAGGCACCGGCAGCCCATCCGGCCCATCGATGACCAACACAGTGGACAGCGGCTGTTTGGGCCGCAGGTTACACAGCTCGCACTCCGCGTCGGTCGAGTTGGGCAGGCTGCGCTGGCTGGCCGACGGCAAGCCGCTGTCAGTGAGCGCCCGCAAATGCCACGGGATCACCGCGCGCGGGGATCGACCAGGCTGTGAGTGGTGCTCGGCGTCGGAAGGGCCCATGTCCCAATTGTCCCACACGGCCATGACACGGATCAGGCACTTCTCTAACGCCGCGACTGCGCCGCGCGCCCTCGTCGAAGGCTGGCCAGGTACGATGTTTGGCTGTGCCTCGCATCAAGCTGATCACCGAGAAGGCGGACCTGCCAGCTGACCGCCACGCCGAGTTCGACCGTATCGTGGATGTACTCCACGCCGTACGCGGACCATTCGCCCTCCTGATGTGGAGTCCTGGACTAGCCCAGAAGGTCATGGAAGCTGGCGCGCACGTGCGCCTGAATTCAACGCTTAGTCCGGTCCAGCGTGAGCTGGCGATTCTTGCCGTGGCCCGCGAAAAAGACGCCGCCTACGAATGGGCATCGCATGTCGGCACTGGCCGCAAGGCAGGTCTGCGCGAGGAAGCCATTGAAGCGGTTCGGCATAGCCGCGACGTGAGTGAGCTCGAGCCAGACGAGCGCGATATTGTGCTGTTCGTCCGCCAGCTGCTGCAGCACAACCGGGTCGAGCAGCCGCTGTTCGACGGCCTGGTGCAGCGTCATGGCGAGCGCTGGCTGGTTGAGCTGGCTGGGACTGTCGGTCAGTACCAGTACATCTCGGCGATCAACAATACGTTCGACCTGCAGCCGGCGCCCGACGCAGACCAGCTGCTGGTCTAGAGGGGCGGCCGGCATGTTCGACACAATTCGGCCGCCCCTCTAGACCAGTCAGTCAAACGGAGTTCGGCCGCTGTTCGGTCGTCGCATTGCGCTTTTCGGCCGAACTCCTAGGGGGCGCGTTCTGCGCAGGCTCAGCGGCTGCTGGCTGACAGCAGCATGTGCTCTCGCATCAAGTCTTGCCAGGCGACGGACCTCGGTGCGTTCAGCGCGAGCGAGCGGAGGTGATACGCGTCAGGCGTGTTCGGCTGCGGCGGCTCTTGACCCTTCTGCAGCCCCTTCAACTGTTTGAGCAGCATGCGCCGCGTGGCGATCACCCCCAGGTCGCTCGCGCCGAGATGTTCGCGTGTCCGATCGGACAGCGGACCACGCTGGTCCTCCTGGACTGCCATATCTTGCACCCGTACCCCGCGAATCCCCGTGAAGGTTTCGGTCTTCTGTAACTGGCGGTCGATCAGATAATCATTTGCCCTGGTCTGTTTCGCCCGGAAATCGTCGTCAACGTCCACCACGGGCATCGGCTTGATTGGTTTGTCCGGACTCCAGATCACTGTCATGCCAAACATCGTCAGATCGTCGATGGGGATAGCGGCAGTAAAGATGTAATTGGAATCGCGGGCTCGTGGCACGATCGTGTAGCACGGCAGCATGAACGGTGTGACTCGCCAGTAATAGTCATCCGGTCCGGCCTCGCGACGCGCGGCAATGGCCACGCCGAAATCAGTTTCCAGCACTTCAAACACCGGCTGACGGTCGGAGTTCGCGTTGTAGTCGAGCAACCCACCTGGTCCGACGCTGCCATGCAGGAAGGGTGCGTGTGACGAATCCACTTCGCCTTCCAGATTTTGCAGCCAGTTGCAGTCCTGGAAGCGCTTGTGGACGTAACGCTGCGCCTGCGGAACGTTCAGCCACTCGAAATTGGGCAATGCCGGTGGTGTGACTTGCGAGCCCATATAGACCCAGATGAATCCACCGCGGTCGACGGCGTGGTAGGCCGGTTGTTTGATTTTCTCGGCGAAGCGCGAGCGCGGTGGCTCGTTTGGCATGTCGACGCAGGCGCCATCGGCATTGAATTTCCAGCCGTGATAGACGCAGCGCAAACCGTCATCCTCGTTGCGCCCCCAGAACAGGTTGGCATTCCGATGCGGGCACCACGTGTCGAGCACCGCTGGTCGGCCGCTGGTGGTCCGAAAAGCAACCAGATCTTCGCCGAGCAAACGCAGGCGCACCGGCGCGCAGTCCGGTTCGGGCAACTCCGTCGAGAGCATCGCCGGCAGCCAATAGCGACGCAGCAGTCCACCCATTGGCGTGCCTGGCCCGACGCGCGTGATCAGCTCGTTGTCGTGCTTATTGAGCATGGGCTAGCCTTCCGTGAAGCTCGCGGGTTGCGATCTGTGCGCCATCGGCCAGGGCGCGTAGTTTGGCCCACATGATTGATGGTGGGACGCGGCTGAGGCCCTGGCTCTGGGCGAAACCGCAGTCGGAGCCGCCGATGACGTGCTCTGCGCCGACCAGCTCGGCGTAGCGGATAATGCGCTCGGCGACCAGCTCCGGATGCTCGACGACCGGGGTGCTATGGCTGATCACGCCGGGGATCAGAATCTTGCCCTCGGGTAGTTTCGTATCACGCCAGACTTTCCATTCGTGGGCATGGCGGGGATTGCCCGCCTCGAGCGAGTACGCGCCGGCATTCACGCGCAGCAGGAGGTCGACGATGTGCTCGAGCGGAATATCGGTTACGTGGGGCCCAGGCCAGCTGCCCCAGCACAGGTGGTAGCGGATGCGCTCCTGCGGAATATTTTTCAGGGCATAGTTGAGCGCTTCGATGCGCAGCTCCGCCCACTTGCGGTACGCCGCTAAGCCATCGGATTCCATCACCACCCACATGGTGGCCAGGACGGCGTCGTCGACTTGCAGCAGCAAGCCGGCGTCGATGATGGCCTGGTACTCCTGGTGGAGCGCGTCGGCGATGGCGTACACGTAGGCTTCTTCTGACGGGTAGTACTCGTTTATCGCTTCACGCACGAAGCTGGCTGGGGCGACGACGGGCATGAATGCTTCGGCGACGTCTACGCTGGTGAGAGCTGCTCGGAAATTCGCGATGTCACGCTGGATTTGGGCCGGGTTGTAGCCAATGGGGCCGCTGCAGACGATGCTGCGTGCACTCCATTCACCGACCATGTTCTGGGAGTAGAAATCCGCGAACTCGTCGCGCTCGCGTCCGAAACGGTTATAGATCGAGGTGCCAGCGGGGGCTGGGCGAAGCTCGAAGCCAGTCACGCGATCGAGGATGTAGCTGGCCCAGTTGGATTTGCCGAACTCGCCGTCGCTGATGATGTCCAGACCCGCGGCGGCCTGCTGTTTGACCGCATCCGCGACAGAGCGCCTGAGCGTTCCAGCGTACAGGTCGCCGTCGACAGCGCCACTGGTCTGCAGCTCTCGCAAATCGGGCGGTCGAATGAGGCTGCCGACAAAAGTGGTGAGAACGCGTTCGCTGCTCCGTTTCATGCACGGAGCATGGTATTCGCCCTCGTTGCAGCGCCTACAGGAAGCGCGTGGGCCACATGAGGGTTCGCCACATGTGGGCTACTGGGCTGTTGTCAAAGCCCAATCCTTCTT
>DASYKL010000693.1:0-8200 GCA_035995405.1 Chloroflexota bacterium | reverse complement strand
ACAGGTGGTGCTCGATTTGATAATTCAGTCCGCCAAACACGAAGTCGGCCAGGCGGCTGGGAGTGATATTGCGTGAGCTGAGCACCTGGCGTTCGACAAATGACAACTCGGTGCCGGCGGGCCAGATGGGCATGCCTTTGTGGTTGGGGGCGATCGACAACGCCAGGTAGAGACCGGCGAGTGTCTGGCTCACGATAAACACGGTCAGCCACCACCAGCCCAGGTTGACCGTGGGCGCCAGCCAGGCGGCGGTACTCAGGACCAGGAGCGCCACCTCGTTGTCGCGACGACGGCCGTGCAGCTGGCGAAGCGTGAATTGCCAGCCTTCGAAACGGAAGGCGAACGGCAAGAACAACGTGTACAGCGGACCGAGAATGGCCTGGTTCCGCGTCAGCCACGCGGCGCGCCGCGGCCGCGTGCCGGCGATGACATCGGAGTACGCCACCAGACCGGCCCATTGCAGGTCGGGATCGTCGCGGGCGTCGTTGGTACAGGTGTGGTGGCGGGTATGGCGATCGTGCCAGTACCAGAAGCTGATGCCCAGCGACAGGCTCCAGCACAGGCTGCCGAGCGCTGCGTTGGCCCGCCGGGAGACGAAGACGGCCAGGTGGCCGGCGTCGTGTCCGATGAGCGCGACCTGGACGCTGCCAAAGGCGATGGTCAGCGCGGCCGCGACGAGCGTGGTGGGTGATGGTTCGAGCGTGAACGGTAGTGCGAGGCCGAACACCAGGATGGCGAATGACAGGCTGGTGCGCCACAGGTAATAGCCGTAGGCGCGATCGAGCAGGCCGGCGGCGATGACGGCGCGACGGAGGTCCGCATAGGAGCTCGTCGCCTCAGCCGCGGCGGTCATCGAACGTGGCTGCAGGGTAGCGGCCTGGGTGCGGGGGTCACAAGCGCGCGCCGCGCCGGCGATAACTACTCGCTCGCGGTCTGCATCGGTGGCGGTAGGATGCGCGCCGTGGGGATCACGCGTGTCTTTCCGGACCTCTCGGAAGACCTGCTGCTGAACCTGTTTCATCGCGGTGCCAAAGCGCAGTGGACATCGCGCGACCTGGACTGGAGTTTGCCGAGCGGATTGAGCGAGCGAAAGCGCCTGGCGCTGGCGCGGTTGCTCACGCCGGTCTACTTTGGCGAGCAGACGGCTATGGCTGGGGCGGCGGGTATTTTGCCGGCAGTCATGGCTGCTGGCGAGACGACCGCGCAGCTGTATCTTGCGTCATTCATCATGGACGAGGCGCGGCATTTCGAGACATTGACGCGGCTGTATCGGGCGCTCGGTTTTGACCCGCTGGGCTTGCGCGAGATTCCGGAGCTGCTGCGGTATCACCATCGCATTCGGCAAGGCGACAGAGCGGATTGGGTGTGGGGGATCCTTTTCAGCGACATCATCGCGAAGCAGTTTTATCGGGCGTTTGGGACGATGCAGACGGAGCCAGATGCGCTGTTCGGCGGGTTGGCTGGGCGGATTCTGGTGGACGAATCACGGCACCTGGCGTTTGCGGAGTACTACTTGCGCCGCGCCGTCGCCGGCATGGAGCCGCGGCGGCGACAGGCCCTGGTGGGGCTGGCGGATGACCTCTACGCCATCTTGCGACCGATGACGGAAAGGGTTCGTGCGGACGCGGCGGCGTTTGACGTCGATGCCAGCGAGTGGCTGGGGTGGGTGTGGGCGGACGTTGAGACGTTCGGCAAACGAATCGGCCTGTACGGGCGCGCGGACGACGATTCCAGTCCTGGAGGCGGCGGCGCGGCGGCGGCCGTTAGCGGCGACGGCTCGAGCAGCACGGAACGCGGGGGCGACCGGTCGGTCGGCGGCGAGGCGGTGGGCGGCGAGGCGGTGGGCGGCAGAGACGATGACGTGGTGGCGCGGTGCTTTGGATGTCTTTTGACTCTGTTTTGCGGACCTCGGACCGTAACGGCATAGGGCCTGCCCCGCGGCGCTGGCCGCGAAAGAACACCGCGGCGCACGTCGCGGCTCGGCAGGCAGTACTGCGTCGGCTGGCCGGGTGGGACGACGTCAACGGTGAAGCGGTGTTTGGGCTTGGAGCGCATGTCGACGCGTGGACAGGTGTTGTCGAGCAGCTCACCGCGCAGGTATCGCTGCCCGTGTCCGTCGTCGGGCCGCTGCGCATGACCCTGGGGTCGTACCACGTCGATCCAAGCGGCGGTCAACTGGTAGAGGACAGTCGCACTACCGAAGAGGTGTACGTGCCGCTGGCCCATTCAGAGGGTGGTCTGTCGGCCTCGATGCAGCGCGGCATCGCCGCGGTTCTCGACGGTGGACAGCTCGAAACGTTCGTGCTGCACGACCGCATCACCCGTGACTCCTGTTTTCTCTTCGCCACCACGGCCGAAGCCGTCGCCTGCGCGCGCTGGATCGCGGCAAACGTCCAGGCCATGCGCGACTGGCTCCACGATCCGAGCAATCCGCTGTATGCCGAACAGGTGGGCGGAGTAGCCCGGCTGAGTCGGCATGCGCGACTGTGGGAGGTCGACACCCATGTTCTGGGGTCAGCCTGTCACGTGCTCTATCGCTACACGACAGGCGAGGCGTGCGGCCCGAACATGATCACCCGTAATTCATTCGCCTTGAACCAGGAGTTCGTCATCCGGCGGTTACGTGCCGCGGCTGGAATCGAGCCAGCACGGGTTCTGATCGAGTCCAACATGGGTGGCGACAAGAAGCCCAGCGCCCAGTATTTTGTCAGCGGCGGCCACGGTAAGACCGTCATCGCCAGCGTCAGCATCAAAGAGGCAACGCTGCGCCGCGTTCTCCATACCACCGCCCAGGACATGCAAGCCCTGGAGCACCTGGGTCTGCATGGCAGCCATGCCAGTGGCATGCAGTCCGTGGCATTCACCCCAGCGTCGGCAGTAGCAGCCATCTTCGCCGCGACCGGCCAGGATCTGGGGATGGTCGGTACCAGCAGCATGGCGCATGACGTCCTGGAGCCAACGGACGGTGGCATTCACCTGTCGATTCGGTTGCCGAGCCTCGAAGTAGGGACCGTTGGCGGCGGCACGGGTCTGCCGCATGCGCGGGCGTTTCTGTCGCTGCTTGGCTGTATCGGTCCCGGCAGTGCGTATCGTCTGGCGCAGATCGTGGCTGGCGCGGCGCTGTGTCTGGAGTTGTCGGCGGCGGCGTCAGCTTCGACCCATGGTAGCGAAAATTTTCTGGCGGCCCATTTGCGCCAGAGCGGCCGCGGCAGCGCCTAAGAAGACAGTTGTCGAGGCCGCCAGTGCCGCAGGTCGTGGACGAGTCGACCGCGCAGGTTTGACCCAGCGTTGACGTGCGAGCGGCTGGTCACCAGCGATAGCAAGCCGACGCCAAACAGGAATACTGCGCCCAGGGCCAGGCCGGCTGATTCGGGTGTCGTGCTGCCCGTAATCGGATTGCCGGCGGCGCGGATCATCCGTCCAGGTCGGTAAACGAGCGACAGAATCTTGCCGTTCTGGATCTCGGCCTGCACAGTCAGATCGCCGGCCGCTGTCAGTTGGCCGTCAGTTCGCTCACTCCAGATAATGGTATTGCCATCGATCTGGCGGTTGGTGGTCAGGATCGGCAGTGCTCGCGGCGCGCCATTCTGGAGGAATTCGCGGATCTGGTCACGCCCCTGCAGCTTGCGTGTGCGGGCTTCGATGACGGTGATGACTGCGCCATCGGCGAGCAGGTTCTGGGCAGTGTCGATGTCTTGTTCCGCCCAGGCGCGCTCGTAGCTGTCGATGACGGCGGCCGGATTGAGGCCTTGCGCGCCAGCGGCTTGGACGAGCAGGATGAAGGCGCCCGCGACGAGTGCGATGGCACGGAAAAGGCGCAAGTGTTCCAGACCGAGCATGAGCGCTCAACAAAAATGCAAGAATGCGGCCAGACGTGGATACGGACACTCTGTACGAATATCGGTACCAGGTGACCAAAGATGGCCGGCGCGTTGGGTCGGTCGAGGCGCAGTTTCGGGGTCGAGCGGTCTGGCAGATCGAGCACCCCGATTTTGTTGACCCGGGCGAGCCGCGCACCATGGAGCGGCTCGACGAAGCACTCTACGCCGCCGGCTTCGAGGTTATGCCCGACGAGTGAGACCCGGCGTCATGCCCATCTCGCGTTCATGCAGCGCATCGAGATTGTCCAGGGTTGCGGCCAGGACGTCTGCCAGATGAGGCGCGACCAGGTACCGTAACCGCGGCCGGGCGCTGGTCGCTGCCTCGATGACCGCGTTTACGACCGGGGACAGATCCGCTGGGCCGTTGCGGATGCGCGTCGAGATGCCCTGGCGGTACTCGGCGGTGTTGGCGGCATACGGCGAGTCTTCGCCACCGATAACGGCCGCCATGTTGTCGGCGATGGAGGTGTGGAACGCGCTGGGATACACCGAGCTGACGTGAATGCCGAACGGCTTGAGCTCCAGATCGAAAACGGCGGCGATGCCGTCGAGGGCGTGTTTGGAGGCGGTATACGCGCCCAGATAGGCCGTATTGAGAATGCCACCGATGGCGTTCATGAAGATGACCCGCCCACTTTTTTGGGCGCGCATCTGGGGTAGAACTGCCCTGGTGACGTTGATGGCGCCAAAGACGTTCGTGTCGAAGACACGCCTGAGCGTTGGGTCGTCGACGGCTTCGAGCGCACCGATGACGCCGATGCCGGCGTTGTTGACCATGACATCGATCCGCTGGTGCCTCTCCAGGGTGGCAGCAACGGCCTGGTTGATGCTGCCCTGGTCGGTCACGTCCAGGGCTTGCACGGTCAGGTTTTTGCCGAGCGTGTTGGCGTACTGAGACAGCTCCGCGCCGCGGGCGGGATCACGCAAGGTGGCGACAACGTCGTCGCCACGCCGCGCGAACGCGACGGCTGTCTCGAGGCCGAAACCCGAGCTACAGCCCGTGATGAGAACGACTGCCATGGACGCTGGCGCCTAGGCGACGGGGGCTGTGGCGTGTTTGCCGGTCACCTGCGGCGTGGGATCCGAAAAACCCTGCTCCTGCCGTTGGAGGCGGGTCTCGCGTTTCCAGGTGCGGTTTAGCGGGTCGTGGATGCCAATCCGCAAACGGCCCAGGCCTTCGGTTTCGAGCTCGACCGTGTCGCCATCCATGAACGGGTTCAGGCCCCGATGGTTGGTGCCAGTCGCCAGAATGTCGCCTGGCTCGAGCGAGTGAATGGAGGTCACCCATTCGATGCAGCGGGCGATGTTGTGTGCCATGTCGTCGGTGTTGAAACTCTGCATCGGCTGCCCATTGACCCACAGGTTGATCGCCAATTTTTGTGGGTTGGCGATCTCGTCCGCGGTAACCAGGTACGGCCCAATCGGAGCGAACGTGTCGCGCGACTTCATCTGATAAAAGCTGTTATTGGCCGGTGGGAGGCCGCGCGCCGAGCCGTCGATGAAGTTCGTGTAGCCGAAGACGTACTCCATCGCTTTGTCCGCCGGGACCTGCGTCGCGCGCTTGCCGATCACTACGGCGAGCTCTGCTTCACCTTCGAAGATGGTGGCTGGTACGTCCGGCAGGACCATCGAGTCACCCTGGCCGATGATTGCGTTGGGCGACTTCATGAACGCGTTGATCGGCGCTGGCTCGGAGCGCGTGCCATCTTCCATGTAATTGACGGCCATACAGACGATGTTGCTCGGCCTGGGCAGCGGTGGGCGGATACGCACCTGGGCGAGCGGACGGCTTTCGCCGCGGCCCTGGGTGGCGGCGTTTTCGAGCGCTCCGCGGTACTCGTCGAAACGCTCGATGACGGTTCGAATGAGGTGTTGGGGTTCGATGTTGGCAAAGTCTGTGACGACGTCGGAGACGTCGACGACGGTGGTGCCTTGCACGATGCCGAGGCGAAAGTCGTCGAAAAACAGCAGCTTCATGAGAGCGGTTTGCACCTCCCAGGCACAATTGACGCGTGGTCTGCTCGCACACCGAAGACGAAGTGCTTTTTCCCGACGGGACACGCGTGCTCGCGTCGGGCTGGTTGCAGCGTAAGCCAGAGGAGCCGGCGCCTGATTTCGGGCTCTACTGCGATCCGCAGTGGCAGCCGACTGGCCCAGCGGTGCTGTTGGAATGGCCTGATTTCGGCGTGCCGGCCGATCGGAACACGGCAGACAGAGAGATTCGTGCCGCATTCGAGCTTGCTCGAGCGGGACAACGGGTCGAAGTCGCCTGCATCGGTGGTCACGGACGGACGGGAACCGTCCTGGCGTGCATGGCCATTCTGGCCGGGGTGCCAGCTCACGATGCCGTCAGCTGGGTGCGGGCCACGTACTGTCAGCGCGCCGTTCAGGAGCCGTCTCAACAGTACTGGATCGACCGCTTCGCGGAACGGCTCACTGAAAGCGACACGACCGGCATGCCGGGATCAGATGGCGCACACGGCTGAGGGCAACGGCTCAAACTCTGGTTTGCGGTCGCGGGTGCGTTTGAGCTCGAAGAAGCCGTCGGTGCTGGCGACCAGTAGGACGCCGTCCCACAGCTTGGCAGCGGCTTCGCCTTTGGGCATCGGCGTGATGACCGGGCCGAAGAACGCCATGCCATTCACGCTCATCACCGGCGTGCCGACATCCATCCCGACGCGGTCGATACCGTCTTTGTGGCTGGCGCGCAGGGCATCGTCGTACTCAGTCTGGGTCATGGCATCGGCCAGGTCTGGCGGGAGATTGGCGTCGGTGAGGGCGGCTGCCACGGTGTCATGTTCGATCGGCGCTTTGGCCAGGTGGAAACGGTTGCCGAGCGCGGTGTAGAGCGGCAGCAGGGCCTCGCTACCACAGCGCTGCTGCGTGGCAATCAGCGTGCGGACGGGGCCCCAGGCGCGTTGCAGGCGCTGCTGGTAATCGGGATCGAGGTCACGGCCTTCGTTCAGGACGGCGAGTGACATGACGTGCCAGGTGATGTCGAGGTCGCGCTGGGGCGCGACTTCGAGGAGCCAGCGAGAGGTGATCCAGGCCCACGGGCAGATAGGATCGAACCAGAAGTCGACACGGGTCATAGGTGATCTACCGTATACGCTGACGGCGTGTGGCGGCTCGTGGCGACGATAACGGCCCTGGCGCTACTGGCGGTGTCGGGCCTGGCCGCCAGTGCGCAGGTACTGGACGCGCCCGCGCTGGGCGGGCCAGCCGCTGCTTTTGCGCAGTTTCTGGGCGGCCCCAACGACGCCAGCATAGGCGCGCAGCTGCATTTCAAACGGTGCGCGGGCACCGACATTGACCAGTTCGTTCTGCTCGCTCCCAACGACCAGGTCTGGACCATTCAGCGGCAATCGTGTTTGCTCGCCCTGGGAGGCCCGGAGCAACGGTTTCTCGATGCGGCGCAGTTCCTGCCAGCGGACGCTGTCGTGGGGCAGTCGTTCACCACCGATCTCGGCGAGTCAGCGCTGACGTATCAGAGTGCCACGCTGGCCAGCACGCTACCGGCGGGCCTGTTCCATGACTGCACCGGCAACGCGGTGGCGCTCGGAACGCTCTTCGTCGTCGCTGACACCTATGGGGGCTGGTATATGGGCCCTGGCACGTGCCCAGGTTAGGAGCGGCCACAACGGCAGGACGCCATACACGATGAACACCGCCAGTGGCGTCGACTCGCGCAGATAGTAGCTCAGGTACAGGGCGGGCAAGGCCAGCAAGCTGTAGCCGACCGTCACTCGAGCAAGCGCGCCGTGCCAGCCCAGCCCGAGCACCAGCGCCACCGGCAGGCAGAAATACCACGTCTGCACGGACGTTGAGACCAACAGGATGTAGAGCAGACACGACCGCGCGGTAGCGCGAGTCGCCGCCGCACCCGTCGGCGTATCCCACAACTGTCGTCCTTCCCAGATCAGATACATCGCGAAGAGCGTTACCAGGAGCACCCGCTCGATGCCACGAGTGATGTCGCGGGCGAGGATCTGGCTGAAGCCTGTCAACGGCCGCAGCACGTCATCGGCAAGGGCCAGTGCCAGGCTATCTGGCAATGAATTGACGTAGCCCACCGTGGCGGTTTCGGCGACGATTGGCTCCAGCGAGTCAGGCAGCTCGAGCCAGGGCAGCGCCGTCACCACGATCAGGACCGAGCTCACCAGGCCGATCAGCGCCAGGCGTAGCACACGGCCATATGGTGAGCTCGCCCGGGCGGCGGAAGCCACGGCGACCCACAGCAGGCCGACGCCAGACAGGTACTTGACCAGCGCACCAAGGACGAAGCCGGCCGCCGAGAGCGGTTCTCGATGCGAACGGAC
>DASYKL010000692.1:0-4216 GCA_035995405.1 Chloroflexota bacterium | reverse complement strand
AGGTCCTTGCGGTAATGCAGGCCCGAGACGCTGCCGAACGTGTACATCAGATAGCGCTTATCGCCATCGACACCTCGGTTGAACCCGACCTTGTTGTAGAAGTCGTCCAGATCGGTCTTGGACCAGGCTTTCATCCAGCGGTTCAGATCGGCCAGACCACCTTGACCGCGGATACGGAGCGAGTAGTCGTCGCGGACGAAGCTGACATCAGGTGGACTGCCCGCGGCGAACGCGGCCATGTATTTGGGTCCCAACTGATCAAACGGCACGACGTCAAACTTGACGCTGACGTTTGGAAATTTCTTCAAGAAGTTGGCGTTGATTTCGCGCATGGCGGCGCCGCGCGAGTCGCTGCCACTGACGGCATCGACGAAGGTCAGGACATTAAGACTGGCAGGCGTGCTGGCGGCCGGCGCCGTCGTCGTAGCGCCCGCTGCCGGCGCTGCGGGTGGTACCGGTGGCGCCGCGGAGCAAGCCGCCAGCAAGGTCAGCCCCCCGGCTGCGCCACCGAGGACAAGCAATCGGCGTCGACTGAAGGTGTGTTCGAAGCGCTGCATGGCCACATCCCCTCCCCCACGGGTAACGTTTCTCCCCTACCTAGGGTATCGTTACTCTACGCCGTCTGCTGACGGCCCGCAAGCACATCAACTGAGGTATTTCGCCCCATGGATCTCTCAGGCCAGGTCGCCATCATCACCGGCGCCGGACGCGGACTCGGCCGCGCCATCGCCCTGCGGTTGGCCGACGCCGGCGCCGCCGTAGTCGCCGCCGCACGGACGGCCGCCGACCTCGACACACTCGTCGCCGACATTACCTCGCGCGGCGGCCGAGCCCTGGCCGTCGTGGCCGACGTCTCGGTCGACACACAAGCGCAACAGCTCGCCGACGCCGCCGCCGCGGCGTTCGGTGGGCGGGTCGACGTGCTGGTCAACAACGCCGGCTGGACCTTTCGCCGCCCGGTCACCGACATCGGGACATCCGATTGGCTGACGACCCTGGCCGTCAATTTGTCGAGTACGTTTTATTGCACACGCGCGATCGCGCCGCTCATGGTCGCCCGCGGCGGCGGCAAAATTATCAACATCTCATCGACGGGCGGCCGGCGAGGTGGTGCCCAGGGCGCCGCGTACAGCGCTGCCAAGTTTGGCGTCCTGGGACTCGGCGAAGCCGCGGCGCACGATCTGAAAGACGTTGGCATCACCGTCAGCGCCGTCCTGCCCGGCCCGACCGCCACCCCCGCCCGCGCTCGCAACGCCCCAGACGAAGACCCCCGCACCGCCCTCCAACCCGCCGACGTCGCCGAAGTCGTCCTGTTCCTGGCCACGCGCCCACCAAACGTCATCATTCCCGAGATCACCATCATTCCCCGCAAAATGCTCTGACCGCCGCCGCGCCAGGTGCGGAGGAATACAGTAGGCACTGATGCCAGCGACAACGCCGCGCGCCGTCCAGGTGCGCAACTGGTTCGGCAGCATCGTCTCCGCGCCGACGAGCGTGGTGTACCCCAGTACGGTCGACCAGCTCGCCGCTATCCTGACCGATCCCGAGCACTATCCGGGGCCCGTTCGCGCGGTCGGCTCGAATCACTCGACCACCCCGTGCGGCGTCGCCGACGGCGGCACCTTGCTCGTCATGCGGCACTTCGACCGCATCCTCGACATCGGCCCCGACTCCGTGACGGTCGAGGCCGGCGCACTGTACATCGATGTCGCCAAACAACTGCAGCGCTATGGCTTGCAGTTCTACGTCAACGTGGAGCTGGGTAACCTGTCCATGGGCAGCGCCGCCTGCGGCGGAACCAAGGATGCCTCGATGCCGGGCGAATTTGGGCAGGTCTGCTCATACGCCACGCAGCTCAAGCTGGTGACACCCGCTGGTGAGCGAGTGACGATCGGCGAGGACCAGCCGGACCTCCTCCAGGCAGCCCGCTCCGGTTATGGCCTGTTCGGCATCGTCTACGAAGTGACGTTCAAGGTCCGTCCGTTACAGGCGATGGCGGTCCACCACGAATCGTTCACCCTCGACGAATTTGCGCATCAGCTACCCGAGCTCAAAACGCGCGGCGAATCCATCATGCTGTATCTCAATCCATTCACGGACCGCGTCACCGTCGAATTACGACGCTACCGTCCGGCCACGCCAACCACGTCCTTCACGACGTTTCAATGGGCTCTGCGCAATTCCGTCTGGAGCACAGTCGGCCCGCGATACTCGCATCTCGTTTGGACCTACGTCCGCCTCCCGGCCCTGCGCGATGCGCTGTTGAACGGCTTTTATCGTCTGGTCGACCTGGTGCTCGTGGCCTTCATTCGAGGACGATCGACCTATCCGACCGACCAGCAAATTCGCTACCCAGAGGTCGGTTTCGGTCACGACTCGCGTTACACGTTCAGCATCTGGGCCTTTCCAGAAGACGAGTACATCCAGAGCCTGCGCGACTATTTCCACTTCTGCCGGGAGTACTATCGGTCGACCGGGTATCGCTGCAACATCACCAATGTCGGCTATCGCATCGCGCACGACACCAGCTCGTTGTTTTCGTACTCCTTCCATGGCGACGTGATCACCTTTGATCCAGTTTCCACAGGTAATCCAGGCTGGGAAGCATTCCTGACCGCCTACAACGCGTTTTGCAGCCAGCGCCACGGCACGCCGCTGTTCAACCAGACCAACCTCCTGACACGCGACCAGGTCCGCCAGGCCTTCGGCGAGCGAGTGGAGACATTTGAACGCGTTCGCCGCCAGTACGACCCGCATGCCCGCCTGGTGAACCCGTATTTCCGCGAGCTGCTGGGCAGCGGCGAAGGCTCAGCATAAAGCGCAGCCCCTTCGGCAACCAACCACCATTGGTCTCGTCGTTATGGCCGCGCCCGCGCAAGGACCATCACCGGCCGCGGGCAGCGACTCGAGCCAGGGCTGCCGAGTCAAGAGATACTTGACACTTTCAAAAGCATCTGCTTAGATACTAAGCGTGCTTGACGGCGCCATCCTCACTGCCCTGGCCGATCCGCGTCGACAGGCGATCCTGCGGCTCGTCCGAGACGTCGAACGCCCCTCCGGCGACATCGCCGCGCATTTCCCAGAGGTCACCGGGCCAGCCATCTCGCAGCACTTGCGCGTCTTGCGCGAAGCGGGCCTGGTCGCCGAACGGCGCTCCGGCACCCGCCGCCTGTACCGCGCCCGCCCAGAACGCCTGCGCGAGCTGCGCGCCTGGTTACGCGACTTCTGGGGCGAGGCGCTCGAAGACCTGAAAAACACCGCTGAGGGTGACTACCAACAGCAACACGGAGCAGACAATGAGCATCAGTGAAATCAACGCCGTGGTGAGCGAAGTCCGCATCGCCGCGCCACCCGAAACCGTATTCGCCTATTTCATCGATCCAGCCAAAATGACGCGCTGGATGGGCTCTCGCGTCGAGCTAGAGCCGAAGTCCGGCGGCACCTTTGCGGTCGACCTCAATGCCGAGGCGCGTGGCCGCGGCACGTTTCTCGAAGTGGTGCCACCTTCACGCGTCGTCTTCACCTTCGGTTGGGAGCACGACCAGGCTGTCCCGCCCGGCTCCAGCACCGTCGAAGTGACGCTCACCCCGGATGGCGACGGCACCCATGTCCGCCTGGTTCATCGCGGGCTGATGACGGCCGAAACGCGAGAGCAGCACCAGCAGGGGTGGCAGCATTATCTGGATCGGCTGGCGATCGCGGCAGCCGGTGGTGATGCCGGCCTGGATCCAAATGCCAATCCACCTCAAGAGCACGCCCACTGACCACCCACACAATCGGCACCAGTCGCCGCGCCGAGCTGTGTGTGCATATTCCGCCAGGTTGCACCGCTCTTCGGCAGCACGTGGGCGGGTCGCACCCGGCTTGAGTGAGCCAGGCATCCAGGGCGCCCGCGGCTACCCGATTTGAAGAAGGGCTAAAAAAACCAATGCGCCACACCAGACTCAACACCGAATCAGTCGAGTACATCGCCGCACGCGAAGAGTTGCGGCTAGCCGAAATCGACCTGATGCAACAAGGCGAGCGCGTCGCCGCGTTGCGGCGTGGACTCCCACCGGGCGCCGTGGTGGAGGACTATGTCTTCGAGGAAGGTCCAGCGGACCTCGCGGCTGCCGACGAGCCGGTTGGCCGCGTTCGCCTATCGGAGTTATTCACCGCGCCCGGGCGGTCGCTGGTCATGTATCAGCTGATGTACGGCAAACTGCAGACCACGCCG
>DASYKL010000691.1:0-7984 GCA_035995405.1 Chloroflexota bacterium | reverse complement strand
TTAAGCTTTTGGCGAGAACTGCTTAGACTCAGCCCGATGTTCATCAGGGCGCGCCGGGGCGGACTGCTTTTGCTGGCCGTCGCCGCACTTGCCCTGGCCGCTTGCGGGCCAGCCAACGAACGACCTGTCAGCGGTGCCGTGCCCGGCAGCCGCAGCGCCGCAACCCCACCCGGCGTGCCGCCGACCCTCACGGCAAGTGAGGCGCTGCGGTTCAAGGCTTTACCAACCCCGTCGCCAGGCCTGGGCGCGGCCGACGCCCAGCCGAACCCATCGCCGAACGCATCGCCGGGTGCCGGCGCCTCTCCGTCCACCGTTGCCAGCCCACCCATCGTGCGCACCATCAACCCGGCCGCCAACGGCCGCGTCGCACCAGGCGCAGTCAATCTATCGGCGGTGCTGGTTGGCCGCGGCGCCGATCTCGCCACCGCTACTTTGACCATCAATGGCGCCGATGCTGCCGCGCAGATCGACAAACGCTCCGCCCGCGACTGGACGATCCACGCCAGCCAGTCCCTGGCGAACGGCACCCACACCGCGCGGGTCCTGGTCCGCGACAGCAGCGGCGGCGCTGGCGGCTTTACGTGGCAGTTCTCGGTCGGCGAGCCCGAGCCAGCCGCGCCCGCCGCATCAGCCGTTCCGAACCCTGCCAACCCCTAAACTCGTCGCAGCGTGACCACAGACGACTCATCCGCGGCGGCACGACGCTCGATCGGAATCCTCGGTGGCGGCGCCCTCGGCCTGGCCGCCGCCTTACGCCTGGCCCAGACTGGCCACCGCGTCACACTGATCGAACGCGAGCCACAGCTCGGCGGCCTGGCCGCCGGCTTCTCCGTCGGCCCGAGCAACCTCGAAAAGTTCTACCACCACATCTTCCGCACCGATACCACCATCATCAGCTTCATCCGCGAGGTCGGCCTCGAGACCCGGCTGATCTGGGGTCGACCGAACACCAGCACGCTGTCGCAGGGCCGCATCGTCAGCCTGGGCACCATCCCCGATCTGCTGAAGCTGCCGCTGCTCAAGCCGGTCGACCGACTGCGCTTCCTGGCCGGCATGGCGGCGCTGAAAGCGATCCCCAATGAGCAAGTGTTCCGCGGCTGGACTGCTGCGCGCTGGATGCCGCGGTTGATGGGTCGTCGCGTCTACGAAGTGATGTGGGAGCCGATCCTGCGCGGCAAGTTCGGTGTGCGCGCAGAAGACATTGCCATGAGCTGGCTGTGGAGCCGCGTCCACGAACGCTCTCTCGGCCTGGGCTATCTACGAGGAGGGTTTCAGGCGCTGTACGACGCCCTCGGCGAGCGTATTCAATTGCTCGGCGGCACAGTCCTGACGGGCACAGCCGCAACGTCGATCCGCCACAGGGACGGCTGTGTGGCGGTCGAGACCGACTCCGGCGAGACACATCGCTTCGACCAGCTGCTGATTACGCTGCCAACACGGCTGTTCACCCGCCTGGCGCCTGATTTACCGGCGGCGTTCGTCGAAAGATACCCGGGCCCGGAGCATTACGGCGCCCACGTCCTTATCCTCGGCCTCGATCGACCTCTCCTCAAAGACGTCTACTGGCTCAACATCAACGATCGCGACCTGCCCTTCCTCGCCCTCGTCGAGCACACCAACTTCATGCCAGCAGCCGACTACGGCGGACTGCACCTCGTCTATCTGGGCAACTACCTGCCGATGGACCATCCGCTGTTTGGGCAGTCCGACGCTGACATCGTCAGCACCTATCTGTCCGCCATCCGCCACATTCGCCCCGACATCGACCCGAGCTGGGTCAAACAGCACTGGGTGTTTCGCGCCCCGTTCGCCCAGCCGATCGTCACCCCGACGTACCTCGATAGCCTGCCGCCGCATCGCACGCCACTGCCAGGCGTATTCCTGGCCAACATGGCGCACGTCTATCCCCAGGATCGCGGCCAGAATTACAGCCTCCGCCTCGGTGAGCGTATGGCCCGCCTGATGAGCGACGAACGTTAAAAAGGCAACGGCGAACGCGACCCGCGTGTAACTTTCAAGCAGATTGCTCGTTGTCGGCTCAGTTAGACGGGCACTTCACAGCACGTTTCGAACCAGCCGGAGGAGGCGCACGTTCGCGATGCCGTATCCCGAGTCCTGCCCCGAGTGCGGTGGTGCGTTCCGCAACACCGGTACTCATTTTACCGCTCGCCGCAATGAGATTGGCCGCCATGTCTTGCTCGAGTTGGGCTGCCAGAACACGTCGCGGCGCTTCTGGTGGGACTTCACCACCGGCAGCGTCACCGAAGACGGCCGCACCGTCCCCGCGCGTCGCGCCGCCACGCTCGCCGCGGCCAGTAATGGCCTTGTACACGCCGAAAGCAATGGCCATATCACGCTGTCGACCCTCGATCGTCCCGAACCGCAAGCCAAGCTCGACGACGACCTCGAGCTGGAAGCCGAGATCGACTCCGAGAGTGACCCTCAGAGTGACTCCGAGAGTGACTCCGAGGTCGACATGCCCCCCCACAACGAGGTCTCTATGAACGCCGCCCCGAGCGATTCCGATGACCGCCTGCAAGAAGCGCTGGCATCGCTCGGCGCTTCATTCGCGGCCGAACCGCCCGCCGCCGAGGAGGACACCACGCCCTCTCGCGTGCTCGACCTGCCTGGCCAGCCCCCCGTCGCAGCGCCAGCCCTTAAAGACGCCTTCGTGCGGCAGCTACAGCTCGACCGCCTGACCATGCGCCAGATGCGCTCCTGGTTAATGTCCGAGGACGCTCGGCGGGCCATCGAAGTCGCCGCCGGCGCCACAGAAGCAACCTATGAGCGGTTGGCCCTGATCCTGTTCGGAGTCGATCTACCCCAATTGCTGGGCAAGCAGCCAACGGCCCCGGTCAGCACCGGCATGAGCGCCGAAGAACGACTCGAGCTGCAGCGTGATAAGGCGCGCATTCGGGCGCGATTGCGCCGCGCAGCGGCCAAAGCTGCGCGCCAGCAGGGTTAGAGTCGGACGCGGCGGGCCAACAGCAACAGCGCCGCTGCGCCCAACAGCACCCCGAACCACAGCGTGCAGACCCGAATAAGCAGGGTCGCCGCGGCCGCGACGTCGCGTGGCTGACCCGCGACCAGATCGAGTACCGCCGCGACGGTCCCTTCGGCCGCGCCAATGCCGCCTGGCAGCAACGATGCCGAGCCGACCAGACTGCCCGTCGCGAGTGCGAACGTTGCCTGATTGAGCAGCTCCAGGCCAGGCGCCGCGCCGAGGCCGAGCAGAATGACGTAGAGCGCCAGACACTCGCCGCCCCATGACATCACGCCGACGCCGACGGCCAGCACCAGACGTGGCCAGGTCAGGAGCTCACGGGCGCTTTCGTACAGCGTCTCGATGACCACCGCCGCGCGTGCCGTCCGCGCTCGGCCACGCAGCATCTTGAGGATGCCATGCACGAGGGGCCGCGCCTGGAGCAGCCCGACCGCCAGAACGGCCAGTGCCGCGACGGCCAGCAGCGCGCCGACGCCAAAGCGGAAGCTGACCAGGCCGCTGCTGGCCAGAATGAGCATGGCGATACCGTCGACCAGGCGCTCGGCAAACACCATCGGCGCGGTTCTCGCCAGCGGCGCGCGCCCAGGCCCCGCCAGCTCACGTAGCCAGTAGCTCTTGGTCACTTCGCCAGACTTGCCAGGGGTCAAGCCCATGGCAAATCCCGACAGGAAGACGAGTGCACTATCGGCCGTGGTCACACCGGTCACACCGAGGACTCTGAGAAAGTATTGCCAACGCGCAAAGCGCAAGCCGTAGTTCCAGACGGTCAGCAACACTACCGGCAGCAACAACAGCGGCGGAAACCGCCCTAGCGCGCCAAACACCGCCGGCGCATCGCCCCATGCGACCACCACAGCCGCAACGCCGATGGCCAGGGTGGCGACGATGATGACGCCGCGCGTCAGGCGCCCTATGCCGTTTACGCCTCGGACAGAGACTCGAGGACGGCGCTGGGCAATTGCGCCTCGCCGACATCCCACGGATAGACGATCCACGCGTCTGTCTCGTCCACGTAGAAATCAGGTCGAATATCCGAGTACGTCGTCCGCTGCGGCTTGTAGTGCAAGACCGCCGTCTCGGGCACTCCGCCCGCATCGAGCACCCGTTCCCGAACAGCCATGATCGTCCGCCCGGAGTCCCACACGTCGTCGACGATCAACACGCGTTTGCCGTTGATGATCGGATCGGCCGGGAACTGCAGAAAAATGGGCTTGTCCAGGGTGTGCTCCTGCTCTGTGTAGAACATCACCGCGGCAACCAGGATGTTGCGTAAGTTCAAGCGCTCACTGACGATGCAGGCCGGCACCATCCCACCGCGCGTGATGACCAGCATCACGTCATAGCCGGTTGGCAAACGGTCGGCGAGGCGAATCGCCAGGTCTTCGATCTGGGTCCACGTCAGGTGCTGTTTGTTCATGCGAGGCGTGGACAGAGTATAGGCGGGCTGATCCGACTGGCGGTCGCGGGCGTACCACCACTACGGAACCACGGGACTCAGCACCTTGCTTCCAGGTCGACCGACGCACGATGGCCACGTGCGTCGGTCGATACCACTCTCGGAGCTGAAGAACACCATCTCGAGAAAGAAGGATCACCCTTTTGAAGCGTCCTCTCGCTCTCGTTGGGGGTCTCGCCGCATCAGTCGGACTGTTGGCGGGAACCCTCGTCAACTCGCCCTTTGCTGGCGCGTCCAGCCACCGCGAAGCGCCCATGATTACGAACGACCCCTATGCCGACCTGACTGACGTGTATGCGTTCGTCAGCCCCGACAAAGCTGGCACCGTCACGCTCATCATGAACGCGATCCCGTACCAGGACCCCGCCGCTGGCCCGAACTTCTACGGCTTCGACCCCAAGGTTCGGTATGTCATGCACATCGCCCAGGCCGGCCACAATACGGCCGACATCAATTACGTCGTCGAGTTCCAGACCACGGTCAAGAACCCCAACACCTTCCTGTACAACGTCGGACCGTTCGCCAAAGCGGGCGATCCGAATCTGAACGTGCAGCAGACGGCGACCGTCACCAAGCAGGTCCGCGGCGTCGGCGATACCGTCATTGGCTCCAACCTGCCGGTCCAACCGGTCAACATCGGCCCGCACTCAAACCCGCCTGGTGGCGTCACCGGGGGATCTGAAATAAGCCCGCTGATGAACAACGAGGGGCTGTTCTTCGCCGGTCAGCGTGGCGATCCGTTCTTCCTCGACCTGGGCGTGTTCGACCTCCTTGCCCTCCGCCCGCTCGACAACCTGCACAAGGTTGCGCCACTGTCCGCCACCGATGGCGTGAACTCGTTCAACGGCTTCAACGTCCACACGATCGCGTTCCAGGTGCCGATCACGGCGCTGACGACCGATGGCGCGGCCGCCAAAGCCGACGGCTCGAACTCGATCATCGGCGTCTGGGCCACCACCTGGCGCCGTCAGACCCGCGTGCTGAGCGTCAGCGGCTATGGCGACAATCAAACCGGTGACTGGGTGCAAATCGAGCGCCTGGGCAATCCGCTGGTCAACGAAGTCGTCGTGCCACTCGGTGTCAAGGACCACTTCAACGCGACCGCGCCCGACGCCGATGCGCAGTTCCTTCCCGCTGTCACGAACCCCGAATTGCCTGACCTGATCAACCTGCTGTACGGCGTGGCAGTGCCGCCCGCTCCGCGCAATGACCTGGTCACTATCTTCCTGACGGGCATTCCCGGTTTGAATCAACCGCCGAATGTCCAGGCCGCGGAGATGCTGCGCCTGAACATGGCCGTCCCGGCCAGCGCGGGCGTAGGCAAGGGCAACCGAATGGGCGTCCTGGGTGGCGACACCTCAGGGTTCCCGAACGGTCGACGCCTCGAAGACGACGTCGTTGACATCGCCATTCAGGCGATGGCTGGTGCGACCCCGTTCACGCCTGACTTCAACAAAGCGCCCAACAACTTACTCGGCGACGGCGTGAACACGAGCGCTCAGGAGTTCAATGGCTCGTTCCCGTACGTCTCCCAGCCGTACTCCGGCTTCTCGCGTTCGGGCGGCACCGTGCCAAGCCCGACCGGTCAGCCACTCGGCCAGTAGCGCTGGCTCACGTCGCGGCCTCGAGTGGTGCTGAGTGCCACTCGCGGCCGCCATTCCGGGAGACACCTGATGCTGAACTCACCCGCCGCCCCGTTCCTGCTGCGCCAACGACGCGCGGCGATCCTGGCCGCCCTGGCGGCTGCGCTGTGCGTCGCCGCGTTCGTGCTCAGCGCGACGCTCGGCCGCCTGGTTCAGCCCTCGGCCGCTCCGTCAATTTCGAAGCAATCCGATGTCGCCGTGAATGGCGGCGTCTCAGCCACCGACCGCCAGATTGGCGCACTTCAGGACCGCCTGCGCCAGCAACCCACCGACCGCCAGAGCGCCACCCAGCTCGGGCTGGCCTATCTACAAAGAGCTCGAGAAACCAGCGACCCGTCCTACCTCACCCGCGCCGACGGCATCCTCCATCAAGCTCTCGCGCAATCATCGTCCGGCGGTAACGCGATAGCCTCGGCGGCGGTCGGCGCAGAAGCCGAAACCCTCATCGGTCTGGGCAGCCTGGCGCTGGCCAGGCATCAATTTCAGGACGCCGTCGATTGGGGCGAGCGTGCTGTCGCCGCCAACGCGTACCGCTCGGCGAGCTATGCCGTCCTCGGCGATGCGTACACCGAGCTCGGCCGCTATGACGAGGCGGTGGCCACTTTCCAGAAGATGGTCGACCTGCGTCCGGACCAGACTTCCTACGCCCGGGTGTCCTACGCCCGTGAGTTGCACGGCGACCTGCCCGGTGCCATAGCGGCAATGCGAATGGCCGTCGATTCCGCCCCGCCCGGCAACGAAGCCACCGAGTGGACCCGCGTCCAGCTCGCCAACCTCTACTTCAACACCGGCGCGCTCGACACTGCCGAGCAAACCTACCAGCAATCCCTGGCGCTGTATCCCAACTACGTCTACGCCACCGCTGGTCTAGCCCGCGTAGCCGCCGCTCGAGCCGACTACGAGCGCGCCATCGCGCTCTACACCACCGTCACCCAGCAAGTGCCTTTGACCGAGTTCGTGATTCGCCTGGCCGAGGTCTACCACGCGGCCGGCCGCGATGCTGACGCCCTGCAGCAAGAACAGCTGGTCGACGTCGAAGCCCAGCTGTTCGTCGCGAACGGCGTGGATACCGATCTCGAGATGGCTATCTTCGACGCCGATCACGGTCGAGCCGCGCAGGCCGTCGCCCGGGCGCAAGCCGAGTGGACCCGCCGCCAGAGCGTTCACGTCGCCGATGCACTGGCCTGGGCGCTCTACCAAAACGGCCATTGCACTGAAGCGCAGGCCTACGCCGATCAGGCGCTACACCTGGGCTCGCAAGACGCGCTCATGCTGTTCCACGCTGCCGAAATCGCGCGCTGCAGCGGCCGTCCCGCCCAGGCCCGCGACCTGCTGACGCGAGCGCTCCAGATCAACCCGAGCTTCTCAGTGATCCACGCGCCGATCGCCCAAAACGATCTCGGAGCCCTGCGATGACCCGCGGCGCCAACCTTGCGGTCAGCCGTGCAGTGGCCGCCCTGACACTATTCGCGGCCTGGCTCATCCCGGCGGCCAGCGCCAGCGCCCATCCGCTCGGCAATTTCACCGTCAACCACTACGCCCGTATCGAGCCCGCTAGCGACGCTGTACGCATCGTTTACGTCCTGGACATGGCCGAGATTCCGGCTTTTCAAGAGCAGCCGCGAATCATCCCCGACCCCGAAGCCTACGCTACCCAACGCGCCGAGGAGCTACGCCAGAACCTGCACCTCACACGAAACGGCCAGCCGCTGCCGTTGCGCCTGGAGCAGCGCTCGCTGACGTTTCCCGTGGGTGCGGGTGGGCTGACAACGCTGCGCCTCGAGGCCAGCTATATCGCCGTGCTGTCCAGCGCTAGCGCCGCGCCAATTGACCTCGCACTGCGCGACGACAACGACCCCACGCGGATTGGCTGGCGCGAGA
>DASYKL010000690.1:0-2606 GCA_035995405.1 Chloroflexota bacterium | reverse complement strand
CGCCCTTGTTGGCAATGGTGTAGCCGACCGTGAATTGGTCGCCCGTCGCCGGCGCACCGCTGACGGTCACCTGCCACCCATTGGCTGTAATCGGCTGGCCGGAAACGTAGCTGTACGCTCCGGTACCGTTGATCGAGTATGTCGTCGCGCTGAGAAACTGGATGGTCGCGGCCGTTTTCAACTGCGCGTTGGCGGGATTGACGACCGTGCCGCCGGCAATCGTGCCCGTGCCGGTGTTCGTGGTCGCGGCGGCACCGGTGATCGGCGAAGCCGCGGCGATCTGCGCCGGATCGGTCAGCAGTACGGCCAAACCCGAAGTGGCACCCGCGGTCGGCTGAACGAGAAACTTATCGCCTGCCGTTGCTGTGCCACTTACGACTATGGACAGTCCGTCCGCCTGGAGTGGGCTCGCACTAGTGCCGGCACCCGTGAGCGGAACGTTCGCTCCGGTTGCGGCGTTGCTGAGCTTCCACCCACCGGCCGTGTTCTGCAGGATGTAATTCGAGCCCGTCAGAGCGCTTATGGTCGAACGGGTCACCGCAAGCGTCGCACTCCCGGCGTTGCTTGCGTTCGTCTGCACCTGAACGCCGCCGACGGCGAAAATCGGTTGGCCCGCATTGCCGTTGAGATCCACGCCTGCGCTCTGCTGCTGGTTGACGACGTTGGCGATGCCGACGCTCATGAGTCCGAGCGTGCTCTGCGCCGGATCGAGTACCTGGTTGCGGAAATCGAGCATCCCGCCGAGCGTGCCGCCGGTCATGCTGGACGTGACGTTCGATGAGCCATTGGCGCTCTTCAAAACCAGGTCGTTGCGCGTCGGATCATAGGCATTCGGCGCCGTGGTCAGTGTCGTGGCTGACGTTCCGACCACGAGCGGCTGGCCGTTGCCGATGTAAACGTTGATCGCGCCGCCGTCCTGCGGCGAGGTCGTGACGTTGACGTCCTTGCTGAGGTCATTGATGAGCTGGTCGCGCTGGTCGAGCAGGTCGTTCGGCGGCTGGCCATTCAGGGCCTGCGCGTCCGCGATCTGCCCGTTCAGCTTGGCGATGTTCTGTGCCAGCGAGGTGATGTCGCTCGCGGCCGTCTGGATGCGTGAATCGAGCTGGCCGCTGAGCGTCGTGAGCTGGCCGGAATAGGATTGCAGCTGGCTGGCCAGGGCCTGTGCCTGCGACAGCACCACCTGCCGCGGAGCGGTCGACGTTGGCGTGTTCGCCATGTTCTGGACGGCGCTGGAGAAGGACTGCAGCGTCGCCGACAGGCCGGTCGTCGAGCTGGCGAACATATTGTCGACCTGGGTCGCGGCCGTCGAGAACGTGTTGGCGCGCTCGTAAGAGGAGGACGAGGTGCGTACTGCCGCCGCGAGGTATTCGTTGTAGGAGCGGGTGATCGTATTGACGCTCACACCGGTGCCGACCCAGCCGTTGCCGGCCGGCTCAGGCGGGTTCGTGACCAGGGAGACGCTCTGGCGGCTGTAGCCGGGGGTCGCGACGTTCGAGATGTTCTGACTCGTGACGTCCAGTGCCTTTTGGAACGCCATCAAGGCCGAAATGCCATTCGAAAGAAAGTCAGCCATGTCCGGCGCCTCAGAGCATCCTGGTTGTGGGGTCTATCGGCCGGGCGGCAGCGGACTTGAGTCCCGTTGTCATCTCAGCCACATTCTGTGCAATCGCGGAAAGCTTCTGCGCGTACGCGGGGTCGGTCGAGTAGCCGCCCCGACTCAGGGCCGCGGCGAAAGCGCCGGTATCGCTGCCCGTATTGAGGGCCCCGGCATAACGCGGGTTGTCCCGAATCAGGTTTACGTAATCCTTGACGCTGTCGGCCGTCGAGCCGTAAGCGCGGAACTTCTCCGTGCGCGCGACCGGCACGCCACCAGAGAATTCGAGAGTGCGCGCGCCGACCGAGCCGCCGGTCCACTGATCGCCGGCCTTGATGCCGAACAGATTGAAACTCGAATTGCCCTGGGCGTCTGCCGGTACGGAGCGTCCCCAGCCTGTCTCGAGGGCCGCCTGTGCGACTATGTTGCTCGGATCGACACCGAGCTCGCGTCCGGCCGCCTGGGCGGCAGGCCAGACCGCACGAACGAAGTCGTTCTGTGTCGTGGGGGACCCTGTCACTTTAGCGGCGCCCGATGCGGTTGCGCTCGTCGCGGACGCCTCGCCTGCGGAAGCACCAATCAACGTCTTTGTGGCGGCCGGCGCGGACGACGCAGTGCCGCCCGTTACTGCGCCGCCTCCTGCGGAATTCGCCATATCAGCCGGCACCAGTCCCGCGCGCGTGAGTTGCTGCACCAGCATGTCGGCAAGACCGAGGCCACGTCCCTTGCTCATCTGCACTGCAAGCTGGTCGTCATACATGCCCTGATAGAAGTCCTGTTGATCGCTGCCCGCCAGGGAGTCTTTGGGACTCGCTTCACGCATGCTCTTGAGCATCATGCGGGTGAACAGACTCTCGAACTGCCGCGCAGCTTCGCGGATCGCCTGCGGATCGTGCGCCTGGGCGCCACGTTTGAGGGCGGCCAGACCTTTGGTGTCCGCATAGACACTGGTGTCCGGCACTGGCGCGGTCATATGACAATGAGCTCCGCTCGCAGAGCGCCGGCTTCCTTG
>DASYKL010000689.1:0-4541 GCA_035995405.1 Chloroflexota bacterium | reverse complement strand
GGCCTGGTCGCCGTGGGCATCCCACATCGCGTCGAAGACGAGCGTTTGGCCTTCGGCAATCTCGCTGAACGTGACGCCCATCAGCGCGCTGTGGTTGAAGAAGTATTCCTGGCCGTCGGCGGCGACGAAACCGAAGCCTCGCTCGGGCAGGATTCTGCTGACGATCCCTTCCATGTGACCGCGTGCAGCAAAAGACGTGCCTGCCTCGTCTCACCGGCTGGTGGTGCGAGCGGCGCGGCACGCAACATGCGAGGAGGCGCCGCGGCTCGAAGATGGCGGTAGCGAACTGACGATATGGCGCGAGTTCTTGCGCTGGTGGCCGCCGGTCTGGCGCTGCTGTCGGCAGTGGCCGACGCGCAGGGCTTTCTGCATGCCTCGCGCATCTGGGACGGGCAGCGTCTGGTCTGGCCTGAAATCGGCAAGTCGGCCCTTGGATATGTGGTCGGCTTCACGATTTACTGGGGCGCCGTCATCGCCTTCGAGCATATGGGTATCCATGCGCCCGAGGTCCAGACGGTCATCTGGTTCGTCTTCACCATCATTGGCGTGGGTGTGCTCAGCGGCCGGTTTTTGCAATGGCAGCTGCTCGAGCAAGCCATTGGCGTGGCGGTACTGATCGGCTTGACATTCCTGCTGGTGCGGACAGCGGAGGCATAGCTTCAAGCGTGGCAGACAAGGATCAGTCGCGGGCTCCGGTGGTCGAAGGCATCACGACCTTCTACGCCGAAAAGCGGGCCCAATTCACCACCCCCGGTCACAAGATGGGCCATGGCGCAGCCGCGGATGCGGTCGCAGCCCTCGGGCGTAAGACGTTCAGCAGTGATCTGGCGATGACCGGCGCGGTCGACGACCGGCGGGCATCACGGGGGTGGTTGAGCCAGGCGGAGGAGCTTGCGGCGGCTGCGTTCGGTGCGGACCAGACGATCTTCTCGACCAACGGCAGCTCGCTGAGCGTCCACGCCACGCTGATGGCGGTCGCTTCGCCGGGCGAACCGGTCCTCGTCCTGCGCAACATGCACAAGAGCGTCGTCGCCGGATTGATCCTGGGTGGGGCACAGCCGATCTACGTGGCGCCGGCCCTGGATGAGGATCTGGAGCTCGCCCATACGGTTGACGCCAGCACATTGGAGCAGGCCATCAAGAGCAACCCCGCGGCCCGAGCGGTGCTGGTCACGAGCCCAACGTATTACGGTGTTGCCGCCGATACCAGGGCGCTGGCGGATGTGTGCCACAAGCATGGCTTACCAATCATTGTCGACGAGGCCTGGGGCGCCCATTTCGCCTTTCACCCGGACCTGCCGCGGCACGCTGCCCTGTCGGGGGCCGACCTGACCATCACCAGCATCCACAAGACGCTCGCCGCGCTTGGCGAAGCCTCGATCATCCACCTGAAGGGCAAGCGTGTGGATCCGCAGCGACTGGCGCGCTGCGTCGATCTGCTGGAAAGCACCAGCATCTCCTCGGTCATGCTGGCCTCGATTGATCTTGCCCGGCAGCAGATGGTGCGCGACGGCCACGCCTTGCTGGAACGGACACTGCGCCTGGTCCGTCAGGCGCGCTCGGAGATCAACCAGATAGATGGATTGCAGGCGTTCGGGACGGAGGTCGTCGGCCGTCCGGGCGCGCACAGCCTGGATGAAACCAAGCTGGTGGTCGATGTCCGTCAACTGGGGCTCAACGGATTTCAGGCGGCCGATTGGCTGTACGAGCAATGCGGCATCAATGTCGAGTTGTGCGATCAGCGCCGGATCCTGGCGATCGTAACCATTGGCGATACCGCGGCGAGCATGCGCCGGTTGGTGAAAGGCATCCGCGCACTGGCTGATTGGGCCCGCCACCAGCAACGCGATTGCACGGTCCGCATCCCACCGCAACGCGACCTGCTGATGGAGTCGGTCATGACACCACGCGAGGCGTTCTTCGCACCGGCCGAATCGGTCGCGCTTGAGCAGGCCATCGGTCGGGTCGCCGCCGAGATGCTGTCGCCGTACCCGCCCGGCATACCGCTGCTGGCGCCGGGCGAGCGCATCAGCGCGCCAGTGGTCGAGTTTATTCGCACGATGGCTGGCGCAGGCATGTTCGCGCCCGACGTCGCCGATCCGTCATTCAAAACCCTGCGCGTGGTCACCTGACAGCTTCGCCGGAGTGCGTTCTGAAATCGCGGTGCAGATGCCCAGCTGCGCCCCAAGAGAAGAGCCCATGTTCATTCGGCTCACGCGGAGCAGCATTCCGCAAGGGACAGACCGAGTCGGCGCTCGAGCGGTACCGCTCGCGGATTGTTCCCTCGCTACGAACGCAGGCTGGCTGCCAGGGCGCCATTGCCCTGCTCGATACTGACAAGAGCGAGGCTCTGTTGGTGTCGTTCTGGGACAGCGCCGAATCGCTGGATCCCAGGGAGGCCATGGCAGTCGCCGCACGCGACGAACTGGCTCAGACCGGCAATGAACTGGTGGCAGCACTTCCGCAGCTCGATGCGACACTGGCCTTCGTCAACGATCAGCTCATCGCGGCACTGCGCTCGATGAAGGGCTACCGCGCCACGCCGATAGGCATAAACCGTACAGATGGGCGCATGATGGTCAGCTCGGTCTGGGCCAAGGCGGCCGACCGCGAGGAAAGCGAGCCTCGGTGACAGCCCTGCGACGACGAGCAGGTGAGATCGCTCAGGCGAAAGAGGTGCGCGTGAGCCTTTATCAATGATCAATCGGTTTTCGCTGAGGTGAGCGTCGCGTCTTCCTGAGCCCGTCGGTGTCTCTCGCGGCAAGCCGCCATGGCTACGGCTGAGCAGGTATCGTGAGTTGTCAATGGCTGAAGCGACGGTCCTTGTCGAGGCGGCCGGGCGCGAGATGGCCATCACCAGCCCGGGCAAAATCTTTTTCCCCGAACGCGGCGAAACGAAGCTCGACCTGGTCCGTTACTACCTGGACCAGAGCGTCGAGGAGCCACTGCTGCGGGCAATGCAAGGTCGCCCGGTGCTGCTGCAGCGCTATCCCAATGGCGTGGGCGGCCCGTCGTTCTTCCAGAAGCGTGTCCCGGAGCTGCGGCCGGAGTGGCTGCACACGGCCCTCGTCAGCACGCCCAATGGCACGACGTCCGACGCCCTCGTCGCGGCCGACCTGGCTCACGTCGTGTGGGCGGTCAACATTGGCTGCATCGGCTTCCACGTCTGGCCGTCACACGCCGACGACCAGGAGCATGCGGACGAGCTACGCATCGATCTCGATCCCTCCCCCGGTGTGACTTTCGACATGCTCCGCCAGGCGGCGCTCGAAGTCCGCGGCTTGTTTGACGAGCATGGCCTCAGCGCCATGCCGAAGACGACCGGCAATCGCGGCATCCATATCTACGTGCGACTCCAGCCGCGCTGGACGTCCTACGAGGTGCGCAGCGCAGCGGTGGCTGTCGCGCGCGAGCTGGAGCGACGCCGGCCGGAATTGATGACGGCTGCCTGGTGGAAGGAGGAGCGTGGCCAACGGGTGTTCATCGATTACAATCAGAATGCGCCGCACAAGACGATCTTCGGCGCGTGGTCGGTGCGAGCGCGACCGGGCGCGCAGGTCTCGACCCCGTTCCGCTGGGACGAGCTCGCCACGATCGACCCAGACGCGCTGACCATCGTCACGGTGCCCCAGCGACTGAGAGCCGCGGGCGACCCATGGGCGGAGATGTCCGACGCGCCGCAGTCGATCGAGCCCCTGCTGGCGATGCACGAGCGTGATACGGCCGCGGGTCTCACCGACGCTGCCTGGCCGCCGGTGTATCCGAAAATGCCAGGCGAGCCGCCGCGCGTCGCCCCCAGCCGGGCCAGGAAGCCGCGGCCGGAGTGACAGCGCCGGCCGGGGCGGTGCTACGCGCCTCCGACCCGGTAGCCTTCGAGCTGGAGCTGGCGGCGGACCGTCGCGGCCCGCTCGTCCCCACCGGAAAGCGCCTGTTCGAGCTTCTGTCGTTGCTGGTCCATCAGGTCTGGAGGCAGGGTAGGCACGTCCGGATCGACCAGCGCTTCGAAGAGCACCGGCCGGTCTGAGGCAAACGCCTCATCCCAGGCAGACGCCACCTGGTCGGCCCGTTCGACGCGCATACTATTCAGTCCCAGGAGTTCGGCGTAGCCGGCGTAGGGGAAGTCTGGGACGTCCTGGGACGCGGCAAACCGCGGATCACCTTCCATGACGCGCTGCTCCCAGGTGACGTAGTTCAGGTCGCGATTGTTCAGCACCAGGATGATGAGCCGTGGGTCCTGCCACTCCCGCCACCAGGCCGCGATTGAGATCAGCGTGTTGATGCCGTTCATTTGCATGGCGCCGTCGCCGGTAATGGCGATGACGGGTCGATCCGGATAGGCCAGCTTGCCGGCCAGGGCGTAAGGCAGCGCCGAGCCCATCGTCGCCAGCGTGCCTGACAGGCTGGCCAGCATGCCGCGGCGGATGCGCAGGTCGCGCGCGTACCAGACCGTCGAGCTGCCGCTGTCGCCAGCCAGCAGGACGTTGTCGGGTAGCCGCGGTGACAGCTCCCAGAACACACGCTGCGGGTTCAGCGGGTTGGCG
>DASYKL010000688.1:0-4191 GCA_035995405.1 Chloroflexota bacterium | reverse complement strand
TTTAACAAGACAACGGGCCGCGCCGGTGGTATACCGACGCCCCAGGGGAGGGCATCGGCGAGTGGTGCACCGCTTCGAGGTCGGAGGAAGCGCCGGATCGCAGCGCCGCTCAGCGAACGAAGAGCCGCGCTGGTCGGATACGTTCGAACAGCAACTGGCAAACCTGCCGGCCGGCAGCCACCTGTGTCATTTCTACGACACGCCAGACGAGCGGCTGCAGGCCAGCGTTCCGTTCTGCCGCGAGGGACTGCGACGGAAACAGCGCTGCGTCTGCTTTCTGCCACCTGCTGGGGTGCCAGCCCTGGTTCGTGCGCTTCGCACGGCAGGCGTGCGGCAGCCCAAACGCGCACTCGAGCGCGGCGACCTGGTTCCTATCACGACCCGCGAGCCGTATGTGCGCGACGATCGCTTCGCTCCCGAAGCAATGCGCGCCTATCTTGATCATCTGGCAACGCAAGCGGAAGGCGCCAACAAGGCCGCGCTGCGGGTCGTCGGTCAGATGGATTGGGTCCTCGAACCGGACGTCGACATGGACCGCTTTCTGCGCTTCGAGGGCGGCCTCCTGAACGAGTTCGCCACCACCACCGGCGCTTCCGTACTGTGCCAGTTCAGCCGCACCATCACCCGACCCGAGGTCATCTACAGCATGCTGCGGACCCATCCGCTCGTTGTGGTCGGCGCTCAGGTCGTCGACAACAGCTACTACGAGCCAGGACCACTGGTTCTCGAAGACCATGCTTCGATTGATCAGTCGCGGGTGTCCTGGATGTTGGGCCAACTCCACGACAAAAGCAGCCGTGATATGGCCGTCGCCGATCTGGAGAAATGGTCCCTCAGCGACGCATCGCTGAACGACCTGATGAACGCCGCGACCCATCTGATCGCGCGCGAGTTGCGGGCCAAGCTCGCCGAGAGCTTCGAGGTCGAGGCCCCAGACAACACGCTCCGCCTGCTGGCTGAGGTCGGCTGGCGGGAACAACCAGTCGACAGAACACACTTGTGGGGCCTACCAGCTGACGTGTTTCTGGGCCGACTGTCATTGGGCCATCCGCTGATCGTCAACGACTGGGCCAGCGAAACACGCTTCAAGCGACCCGCTGCATTAGCTGCCGAAGAGATCTCTAGCAGTGCTGTCGTGGCCATCAGCACGCTGCGTGACGCGCACCTGTACGGCGCGCTCGCGGTCCACTTCGACGTGCCGCGCACCTTCTCGTCCGATGACATCGCGTTTGTAGAACGCGTCGCCGCGGCATTGGCCTCCGCTATCTCCTGGACCCGCAGCGAAGAGCAGTTTCGGACGCTTGCCGAGCACGTCCCGGACCTCATCGGGCGCTTCGACGCCGAGCTTCGCTTCCTTTATGCCAACACGGCGCTGGAAGCCACTGCCGAGGCGCCGCCCGAGCCGCTCGTCGGCAAGACGCTGCGTGAAGCGCGCCTGCCGGAGGCGCTGATCGTGCCAGTGCAGCCGGCGCTGCAACGGGCCTGGCAGACAGGTCGCCAGCAGACCGTCGAATTCAGTCTCGAATCGCCTTCTGGAGCGCGGCATTGGCAAGGCGCGATCATTCCGCAACGCTCGACAGGCGGCAGCGTGGAGTCGCTGTTGCTGATCGCGCACGACTTCACCGAGCAGCGCCGAGCGGCGTCCGAGCCGTCGAAGCTGTACGACGAAGTTCTGGCACAGCAGGTCCAGCTGCAGGAGCTGGCGCAACGGCTCGTCCAGCACCGGCAACGCGAATCCGAGCGCCGCGTACACGTGCTGAGTGCCGAGCGCCTGACCGACCGCGAACGCCAGATCATGCCGCTGCTCGCCGCTGGCTGGACGAACCGCGAAATCGCCGCCCAACTCGGTCTGGCCGTAGGTACGGTCAAAAATCGGGTGGCGGCGATACTCCGAAAGCTAGACGTAAGCGATCGCACCCAGGCCGCCGTCCGAGCAGTAGAGCTCGGCCTGGCCGAACCGAGCTCCTAGAGTCCGGGCTCGAAGCCTGCGCCGGTTTTGGCGCGGCCGGCCTGGTCGCTCAGGTAGGACTGGACCATCCAGATGTTTTTGATGTGCGTCGCTTCGCGGAGTGATTCGGCGGTCGGGATTTCGGCTGGATTGAAGTCGGTTTCGAGGTGCGCCCAGGTGCGTTTCATGTTGGTCGCCGAAGCGTGCTGGACGGCGCGACGGCCGGCCGCTGAGCCGACGTACCACAGCGCATCGACGTCGTCGTGGTCGGCCAGGACCTGGGCCAACGGGTCCCGAGCGCCGGTCACGATGTTGATGACGCCAGCGGGGACATCGCTGGTGTCGAGGACCTGATACAGGTCGGTGGCGGTCAGGGGGTGACGCTCGGACGGGATGGCCACCACCGTGTTGCCCATGCTGATCAGCGGCGCCACCAGGCTTATGAAACCGAGCAGCGGCTGCGCGTCCGGACAGGCGACCCCGACGACGCCGATCGGCTCCGGGACCGCCAGTGCAACGCCACGCAGTGGCGGGCTATGGACCTGGCCGTCGAACTTGTCGGCAAAGGCGGCGAAAGTAAACAGGCGGTCGATAGCCATCTCGACTTCGCGCTCTGCGTTCTGCGCGTCTGTCTGGTGGCGGAGACGAGCGCTAAATTCGTCCGCGCGCGCAGACAGGTTTTCGGCCAGGTAGTAGAGGATCTGGGCGCGGTTGTAACCGGTCGACGCCGACCAACCAGTGAGCGCCGCCCGTGCGGCCTCGACCGCGTTGCGGATGTCCTTGCGATTGCCATCGCCGACTTCACCCAGCACAGCCCCAGACGGGCTAGAGACCAGGCGGCTGTAGCCCGAGTCAGGGCGGGCCTGTTTGCCCGCGATGTAGAGCTTGGGCGTCCGATCGATTGGTGGGAGCTGGGGATCGGGAGTCGGGAGTTGGGGCGAATCGGTCGTCTCGCCTGGATCCAAACTCCTGGTCCGCTGCTCCTTTCGCTGCACGTACTCGTACAGCCCTTCCCGACCGCCTTCGCGGCCGAAGCCGCTTTCGCGATAGCCGCCAAAGCCGCTGCTCGCATCAAAAAGGTTCGTCGAATTCAGCCAGACCGTCCCCGCTTGAATCCCACGTGCGATGTCCAGCGCCTGATCGATGTCCTGGGTCCAGACACTCGCCGCCAGGCCATACCGCGTGTTGTTCGCCAGGGCGACTGCCTCAGCCGGCGTGCGAAACGACATCGCCACCAGCACTGGCCCAAAGATCTCAACCTGGGCCAGTTCGCTAGCCGGTCCAACCCCGGTGACCAGTGTCGGTGGGTAAAACCAGCCGTCAACGGGACATGCGTCCGGCGGCTGCCACACGTCCGCCCCGGCCGCCTTACCGGCCGAAACCAGCTCGGTGATCCGTTGCAGCTGACTCGGCGCCACAATCGCGCCAATATCGATCGCCTTGTCCAGCGGATCGCCAACGCGCAGCTTGCTCATCCGCAGCCGAACTTTGTCCAGAAAGACGGACTCGATCGATTCCTGAACCAGCAGTCGCGAGCCAGCGCAGCACACCTGACCCTGGTTGAACCAGATCGCGTCCACCAGCCCCTCGACCGCGCCGTCCAGATCCGCATCGTCGAACACGACGAACGGCGACTTGCCACCCAGCTCCAGCGACAGACGTTTCGGGGAGCCAGCCGTCGCCTGACGAATAGAGCGGCCCACATCCGTCGAGCCGGTAAACGCGATTTTGTCGACGTCCGGGTGGCTGACCAGCGCGGCACCCGTTTCGGCATCACCGGTCACGACGTTGAAGACGCCGGCGGGCAAGCCGACCGCCTGCGTGATTTCGCCGAACAGGAGCGCCGTCAGCGGCGTGAACTCGGCTGGCTTGAGCACGACCGTATTGCCCATCGCCAGCGCCGGCGCGACTTTCCAGGCCAGCATCAACAGCGGGAAATTCCACGGAATGATCTGACCGACGACGCCGAGCGGCTTGTAGCCAGGGAGCTCGTCAGCCATCAGCTGGGCCCAGCCGGCGTGATAGGCAAAGTGCCGCGCAACGAGCGGCACGTCCAGGTCACGCGATTCGCGGATCGGCTTACCGTTGTCGAGCGTTTCGAGTACGGCAAACAGCCGACTGTGCTTCTGCAGCTGACGCGCGAGCGCGTACAGGTAGCGAGCGCGGATGTGGCCCGGCGTCTGGCTCCAGCCCTCAAACGCGGCACGTGCGGCTGTGACCGCGGCGTCGATGTCGGCGGCGGT